>JAOAGX010000255.1 GCA_026415535.1 Armatimonadota bacterium
GGACTTTTGACAATGATCCGCATTCCAGACTCACGCCGCGAAAACGTGCTAAAAGCAGCCGAGTGTGGTCCGGACATCATCGATTTGCCCATGTCAAACACGGTGGAGACTCTCGAAGAGTTTGTCCGGCACGCTCGCTATGCTCCAGAAGGCCGACGAGGATTCTATGCCTCATCACGCGCCGTGCGCTACTCGACAACGGGAAACATTTTGGACGAGCAAAAACGAATCAATCGCGAGCTCTGCCTGATGGCGCAAATCGAGACTATCGAGGCTGTTGAGCAACTTGATGCGCTGTGCGCTGTCTCCGGTATCGACGCAATTATGATCGGACCAGGTGACCTTGCAGCAAGTCTGGGAGCACACGGACAGATTCGGGACGCAAAAGTGGTGGAAACCATAGAGCGCATAATTGATGGCGCCAAATCCGCCGGGAAACGCTTGGCAATTGCAGCCGGACCCGCAGATGCGGCTCGCTGGGCTGCGAGAGGTGCCGATCTGCTTTATTGTACGGGGGACATCTCGGCAATGCGAATGGGGGCTAAATCGATACTCGACGAGACGCTTAGCTATTTAGATACTTTGAGGAATTCAGACTGCTGATACGATGAGTGAGTTGTCCGCCTCCCAAATAGACTCGGAACGAGTTTTACCAGAAACCCGAGAAGCTAAGACGATATTGAAGACCCGACCGGTTGTTTCTCGAAGGTCTCTACTAATCGGCGCGGCTCTGATTCCCCTTAACTGTTACTGGATGGCAGTGATGGAGATACAGTGGAACTCCGTCGATGCCACGTGTGTGAGCCTGTTTTTCCACGTCGTATTTCTGGTCTTTGCGTTGGCGCTTGTCAACCGGATACTGCTGGCAAAGCTGCCACGTTTTGCTATGAGCCCAGCCGAAATATTGGTGATCTATATTATGCTCTCTATCGCTTCTGCGATAGCAGGACGTGACTCATTAGAGAATCTCTTGCCGCTGTTGGGACATGCGTTCTGGTTCGCTGACAGCACGAATCGCTTGGCCGAATTTCATAGGTTCGTCCCTCGCTGGCTTGCACCCCAGGATCCTTATGTGCTAAAGGCCTACTACCTAGGTAACGCGTCCATATATGATTGGGCATTGCTTAAAACTTGGTTGCCTATCGTAGGAGCGTGGTCCGCCTTTATACTCGCAATGCTCATCGTAATGCTTTCAATCAACGTAATCGTGCGGCGTCACTGGATGGACCTGGAGAAACTTACGTTTCCGACCGTTCACCTACCGATGGAGATGGCACGCAATCAAACATTATTCCGCAGCCGAATGCTCTGGCTGGGTTTTGCGCTACCATTTGTCATCGAGACTATGAACGGCCTCAACCATCTGTTTCCCTCGATTCCTCGGCTAAACCTCAAGTTGAGAGATATAAGCCCAATGTTTGTCAGTCCGCCTTGGAACGGGATGGGATGGACGCCCATATCTTTCTACCCCTTTGCGATCGGGATGGCGTTCTTCTTGCCGTTGGACTTGTCTTTTTCGTGTTGGTTCTTCTATGTGCTGAAGAAGTTGGAAGCCGTAGCCGGCACAGCGCTTGGCTACAAGAACCCCGGAGGATGGGCTGGCGCGACCTGGCCCTATCTCAAGGAACAAGGGACTGGAGCTTGGATCGGATTATGCGCGTTCATGGTATGGGCAGGGAGAAAACACCTCGCACAAATTGTAAGGGCTGCAATAAGAGGCAACAGCAAACAAGAATCGACCATACTAAACACGAAAGAAGCGCAAGAGACCTCCGATCCGAAGTACGCATCTTCAGATGGAGAGTTGCTCAGTTATAGAGCGGCGTGTTTGGGTGTTATTCTGGGTTTGCTGGCGATGTTCGTGTTTTGCGTCCGGGCAGGAATGTCCTTGTGGCTGCCGCCCCTGTACCTTGGCTTGTTTTTTCTGATATCCATAGGAATCACACGGATTCGGGCGGAGCTTGGTCCGCCGGCACACGAGCTTCATTGGGTCAATCCGGAAAACGTCATGGTGGCAATCTTCGGAACTACCAACCTAGGAGTTCAGAACTTGACCGCTCTTACCTACATGTTCTGGTTCAACAGGGGCTACCGATCGCACCCTATGCCGCATCAGCTCGAAGGAATGAAAATAGGCAAGGAAACCGGAATGGAGCCTAAGCGGCTTCTTGCGGCAATGTTGATAGCTTGCGTTTTGGGGGTGTTCGCTGCGTTTTGGGCATTGCTTGTCGTTTTCAATAAGAACGGCCAGGCCACAGCGAACATTCAGTCGTATTCGACCGGCATCGGGGTAGAAGCGTTCAATCGATTGTCCGACTGGACCGCAAACCCACGCCCCACCGACAGCATTGCATTATCGTGGATGGGACTGGGATTGTCGTTCACTATATTCCTGATGACTATGAAAAGCCGGTTCATTTGGTGGCCTTTTCACCCCGCCGGCTACGCACTCGCAAACAGCTACGCGCTGGAATACTGGTGGATGACACTATTGATCGGATGGGCTGTCAAAACCCTGATAGTCCGCTATGGCGGGATCACGGGATATCGGCGTGCTCTGCCGTTCTTTATGGGGCTAATCCTAGGAGATTACGTCGCGGCGTCAATGTGGAGTATTGTAGGGTGGACACTGGGCATGAGTGTCTACCGGGTGTTTATCTTCTGATACGGAATGCGCAACTTTGGTCGCGCTTTCCGAAATCGGCGGCAAACCGCATAATTACAAATGGCACACTTTCACAATTCGGCGCTTAAGCTTCGCACTGCAAAGGTTAACGCCCGGGATTCCCAGCCGGTGGAGCTGTGCCCTGAGCATCAGGAGATGTTTGATGCCCCGAGGCGGGTTTTGCCGATTCGGAAGACTTATCAGGCACAGAGCCTGCTTCCTCAGATCCAGGAGCGGTAAACTCTGCTATAAGTTTTGTGACCGCCACACCCTTCGCCAAGTCTCTTAGTTCGTCTTCCTCGCCCGTTTTCACACTATCCGGCGTCCGTCCGGTTACCAAAAATGCCTTAACAAGCTTGCCCGTCTTACCATCGTATAGCTCGGCCCTCAGGGTGATCTGAGCAACACGATTTGTACGATCCACCTGCAGGTCGTCGATCTCTCCTACCAGGAAGAAATCCGTTGCTAGAATTTGGGCCAGTTTGAGAGTCTTGGCTTTATCTTCGGCAAACGGAGGAGCGGTATCGGGAGTTTTGAGGACGTTGTCTACCTTTGCCCTTTCAATCGGGGCCAACTTGTCTCTGTAAAGAAAAGGCCTGTATCGCTCATTGTTAGCTAGCATAGTGCGTAGGTCAGAGGCAATATACT
>JAOAGX010000256.1 GCA_026415535.1 Armatimonadota bacterium
ATTGTATAGCGGTGGACAGGCCCTCAAGAACGAAAACCAATCCGATAATTATCAGCAGGACCTCCCTGTGAGCAATAATGGCAGTTGCGGAGAGAGCCGCGCCAATTGCCAAGGCACCAGTATCACCCATAAAGACCTTGGCTGGATGCGCGTTGAACCAAAGGAACGCAATGCACGCGCCCGCAACTGCCGGCAACAGACTGTAAAGGGTGAGATCACACTCTGAGCGCAATCCCCAAGGCAGAAGCAGAGTACAACAGACGAAAGCCGCTGCCGCCAGGCTGGCAAGGCCGGATGCCAAGCCATCGAGGCCATCTGAGATGTTGACGAAGTTTGTCATGCCGACGATATAAACGCCAGCAAACATCCAGTACCAGACTCCGGAGAGAATCTGGTGGCCGCCGACCACTAGCACCGGCACAAAAGGTTCCGCCCGGCCGAAACCAAGCCAAGCAAGAAAAATGGCAGCGAGTAAAGCTTGCAGCGCCGCTTTCGGCTTGCTCGGAATACCCCTGACTCCGCGGGGCTGGCGTATCGTCAAATAGTCGTCCAACATACCGATCAGTGTATATCCGACCATCAGGTATAACACAGCTGCCAAGTCTGAGCGGCGTGTGAGTCTGTCTACGTCAAGAACCCATTTCGGATTGCGCGAAGCTACAATTGCTACTAGACAACCTGCGAGCACACCGGCCACTATGATGAGCCCTCCCATTGACGGCGTGCCCTGTTTTACTAGGTGCGACTCTGGACCGTCTCGGCTTATAACCTGCCCAGCTCCACGGCGCTTGAGCATCTCGATAACCCCAGGCGCTAACAACGCCGATACGACGAAAGCCGTTGCGAAAGGCAGCGCCACCAGCAATTCGAGAACGGTTTCAGGTGCCAACTAACGCCTCCACTATTCTCTCCATTCTCATTGCTCTGGAACCTTTGACCAGCACTACGTCGTCCTCGTGAAGTATTTGGGGTAAATACTCAGCAGCCTGCTCGCTGTCTTCGAACTCGTGAACCTGGTTTGTGGGAAAACCTGATTCGACAGCCCCCTGCGCAATCAACCGAGCAAAATTGCCGACAACAACAACCTCGTCTATTTGCAGCTCCCTAACTAGGCGACCAATACTCAAATGTGCATCCTGGGCTACTTGGCCCAGCTCGAGCATATCGCCCAACACAGCAACCTTTCTTCCTCCCTGCATCATATGAAGAGTACGCAGAGCACTGGCCATTGAAGCGGGACTAGCGTTATAGGTGTCGTCGATGATCAGGAGACTTCCAGCCCTAACTACGTTGCACCTTTTTTCGGGAGGGCTGAAGCGAGCCAGGGCTTCCTCTACTGCTGAATGCGGCACACCAAGAATCTCAGCGACAGCTACAGCGGCAAGTGCGTCGCGAGCGATATGCTCACCTGGGACCGAAACCCTAGTCCTCAGCTGCCCAGTAGGGGTGCTCACCACAAAAGTACAGCATCCTTGCTCATCTACGCTAGCTTGCGTAAGTTGTACATCTGCCCTGGCAGACTCTCCAAACGAAATCACCTGACCCCTGGCTCTAAGCCGAAAGCTTTCGAAGTAGAAGTCGTCTGCGTTGAGCACCGCCACCCCATCATCCGGCAAAGCATCGAGGAGCTCAGCTTTTGCATTCGCAATCGCGTCCAGGGATCCAAGCAACTCAATGTGCGCAAAACTAATGTTGGTTATCACACCTATCCGCGGTCTGGCTATGTCGGCCAGGTACGCTATCTGTCCAGGTCCACGCATAGCCATTTCTAAAACCACGGTCTTGTGCTTGCTTGAAAGCCCAAATAACGTCAACGGCAGTCCTATTTCATTGTTGAAATTCCCGACGTTCTTCAAAACCGGACCGAGGCAGTCTGCCACGGCCGCTATCATTTCTTTGGTGGTAGTTTTGCCAACACTACCGGTAACTCCGATCACGGTTGGCGAAAACTTGCTGCGATAGTATCGTGCGAGAGCACCGAGAGCAGTCAGCGTATCCGCAACACGTATAGCGAGCTTTTGCGTCTCCACTTTCCTAGAGACCACCACACCACTTGCGCCGCGTGCAAAAGCATCTGCCAGAAACTTATGACCATCCGAAGTCTGACCCGTCAAAGCAAAGAAAAGGTCACCAGGCTGAAGCGTGCGCGTATCAGTGCTGACTCCGGTAATCTCGACATCCGGATTGCCAGAGAGCAGTTCGCCATTGCATGCCTTTAATACCTCGATGGCCGTAATTGGCTCCATGGTTTGTGAACACTCCGAACAACTAAAAAGGTGCGGAGATTGACAGATTTGCTATCCCCCAATGGACTCTGCTAAAGCGGCTACTTATTATCACATCCCTGCTTACCGAGGCCCTGGGTCAATGCGTCTCTAGCCACTTCTCGGTCGTCGAAATGGATCGTTCGGTCGGCGAATATCTGATACGTTTCGTGACCTTTACCGGCAATCAGAACAAGATCGCCAGTGGCAGCGCGAGATATGGCAAATTCGATCGCATCTTTTCTGTCAACGATGACTTCGACCCGGCCGCGCTTTTCATCAGGAATTCCCGCCAAGATCTCCCCTATTATGTCTTCAGGCTTTTCCGAGCGAGGGTTGTCCGAGGTCACTATCACTTGGTCAGCCAAATCAGCGGCAATTCTGCCCATTATAGGTCTTTTGCCTCGGTCGCGATCACCGCCACAGCCGAAAACGACTGTCAACCGACCTGATACGATCTGCCTCGCTGCTTTCAAAACATTCTCCAGCTCATCCGGCGTGTGAGCATAGTCAACCACAACACCGAAATCCTGACCACAATCAACGAATTCAAACCTGCCAGGAACTCCTTTGACAGCTCGCAATCCAGCAGCGATCGTTTCAGTGTCCAATCCGAATGCAACACCAACTGTAGCAGCCGCCAGAGCGTTGTATACGTTAAAAAACCCCCCGATTGGCATTTCAATGCGGGTAACTGTATTCGCAAAGACAAGATCGAAAGATACCTGGCGATCGCTGACAGTTATATTCGATGCGGTTAAGTCGGATTTCGAACTCACACCAAACGTAACGACTCTTCCCCGCACCGCCTCGATGAATATTGGTGCCGATTCGTCGTCCGCATTTATGACCCCAACGAATTCCTTTGTCGAGAGCGCAGGGTATTCGCGGAAGAGTTTGAGTTTTGCATTGAGATATGCTTCAGGCGTCTTGTGGAAATCGAGGTGATCCCTTGCTATGTTCGTGAACACACCGCAGTCGAATTCACATCCAAAGACTCGACCCTGTTCAAGCCCGTGCGAGCTTACTTCCATTGCAGCGAC
>JAOAGX010000257.1 GCA_026415535.1 Armatimonadota bacterium
CCCATATCCTTTACTGCCCGACCAATGTCCACGTGAGCCTGTACTTCAAGATCGCCAAGCTCTAGCATGTCTCCGAGAACAGCAATCTTGCGCTCACCTTCCATCATCGCCAGCGTTTTGAGCGCGCTCTGCATCGAAGCAGGACTGGCGTTGTAGGTGTCGTCGATAATAACGAACCCACGCCTTGCAGGTATCACGTTTGAGCGCCTTTCCGGCGGCTTGAACTTGGCGAGCGCGTCTCGCATTGACTCGTGAGCGATACCCAGGACCTCTCCAACCGCAATTGCTGCGAGCGCATCTTTGATGTTGTGCTCGCCGGGAACAGGCACACGCACGTCAAATGCACCGGTTGGGGTGGAGACACGAAAGGCACAACACCCTTTTGAATCCAAACCTGTCGAAATTGCACGCACGTCAGCTCGATCGCTCTCGCCAAAAGAAACGACCCGGCATTTAGCACGACGTCTCAGATAGTCATAGTAATCGTCGTCGGCGTTAAGAATGGCAGTGCCAGCCTCTTCACCGTCCTCTCTCCTGAAAGAAGAGTGTGGAAGGTAGTCCAGCAACTCGCCCTTTGCTTCGGCTATCGCGTCAATAGAACCTAACAGCTCGACGTGTGTCATATGAATGTTTGTGATGACGCCAATGTGTGGTCTTGCGATCCTAGCCAGGTAGGCAATCTGGCCTGGGCCGCGCATCGCCATCTCCACCACAGCCGTCTTGTGTTTCTTGGCAAGCTCGAATAGGGTTAGCGGTAGGCCTATCTCGTTGTTGAAGTTGCCGATATTCTTGAGAACCGGCCCTCTCGCCGCCGCGACGGCTGCAATCATTTCCTTGGTCGTTGTCTTGCCGACACTACCAGTTACTCCGACGACTATTGGATCGAATTTCAAACGATAGTGTGCCGCCAGATCACCAAGAGCAATCAAAGTGTCTTCAACACGAATAGCAAGCTGTTTTGTCTCAACTTTGCGCGAGACAACAACGCCTGACGCTCCTCGCGCAAGCGCATCAGCTAGGAATTTGTGGCCGTCTGAGCTTTCGCCAGTAAGCGCGAAGAAGAGGTCACCGGGTTGAAGAGTGCGAGTGTCGGTACTTACCCCGGTGATTTTTGTATTCGGGTCGCCTGAAAGCAGCTCGCCTTTACACGCCTCTATGACTTCGCGTGCTTTGATTGCCTGCATAGCGTCTTCTTACCTAATCACAAAAGCACAGAATAACCGAAAGCACGAAATCAGAATCGAATTACTTCATTATTTTTCTTTCGTGCCTTTATGACCTACGTAGCCCAGAAGTGCGTTGCGGGCTACTTCGCGATCATCAAAGTGAATTGTGCGATCGGCAAATATTTGGTAGTCCTCGTGACCCTTGCCAGCAATCACAACTAGGTCGCCTGTTCGCGCGTGTCCTATTGCGCTTTCGATCGCCTCCTTCCGATCCACAACGACTTCGACCCTGCTCCTGTTGGCTAAAGGTACGCCCTCAACGATCTCCTCGATAATGGCTTCGGGGTTCTCGTTTCGTGGATTGTCCGAGGTAACAATGACCCAATCAGCTAGCTCCGCACTGATTTGGCCCATAATCGGCCTTTTGCCTCTGTCGCGGTTGCCGCCGCAACCGAAAACGGCAATTAGCTTGCCCCCGGCCAGTTCTCTGGCTGTCTTCAGAACGTTCTCAAGCTCGTCAGGAGTGTGAGCGTAGTCCACCACCACACCGAAATCTTGCCCACAATCGACAAACTCGAACCGCCCAGGTACACCGCGCGCGTGCCTAAGACCGTTTGCAATAACGTCGAGCTCGATTCCAATACCAACACCTACGGCAGAAGCAGCCAGCGCATTGTAGACATTGAACGCTCCACCAATTCCCAGTTCCACGCGAACCGTCTTGCCCTTAAATGCCATATCGAATAAAACTGACCTGTGAGTAACAATTCGATTTGACGCCGTCAGATCGGCCGGCGAGTTTATTCCGAAAGTAATAACCCGCCCCGGAGCAACGTTGATGAACTCCTTTGCCGACGGATCGTCCGCATTGACTACGCCGACAAACTCCTTGGTCGACCCGGCTGGGTAGTCCCGAAACAGCATCAGCTTGGCGTCCAAATATGCTTCGAGCGTCTTGTGAAAATCTAGATGGTCGCGAGCGAGGTTCGTAAAAACTCCACAGTCGAACTCGCAGCCTAGAACGCGACCCTGATAGAGACCGTGCGAGCTCACCTCCATCGCAACGGCCTCCACGCCTTGATCGACCATCGTACGCAAGATTCGCTGAAGATCAACAGACTCTGGCGTGGTGTGTTTGGTCGGAAGAAGATCTTCTCCGATCCGAGCCCCAAGGGTACCTATCAAACCAGCCTTTTTTCCCGACGCGGCCATCACAGATTGCACAAGATGCGTAACAGTGGTCTTGCCGCTTGTACCGGTCACTCCCACCAAAATCAGTTCACGAGACGGATAGCCGTAGAAATGGGACGCTATTTCGCCCATTGCCCGCCGACCGCTGCCAACGATCACCAATGGCACACTGGCTTCAACCGCGGCCTGCGCATGTTTCTCCGCGATCACTGCAGACGCTCCGGCTAAAATGGCATCGGATATGAAGTCGTGACCATCATAGTTTCCGCCCTTCATCGCGATGAACACGTTACCTGGCTGAACATCTCGGCTATCGTACGCGATACCAGTAATTTCTGCGTCACCGTCGGCGACTATGTTAGCGCCAGTAATCCTAGATCTGAGCTCGGAGAATTTCATCCCTCTCATTATATAACGCACTCTGCCTTTGCCGCGGCAAAAAAGAATGGGGTTGTGCAACTCAAACAAGACTCGCCCAGCCATCTTGTTTGGCCCCGCACAACCCCATTTCCCGGCGGCCGACCCATCGGCTGATCGGACCACCCGCTCCTCGCAAGAGCGCTGCCTGCCCATAAACGAAGAGCTAAGAAGATGGGACCGCGGAGGGAATCGTCAGTTCGCCCAAGTCCTGTCGAATCCCTTCTGCCCGCTGCCCCAAAATTGAGTTATCAGTTGTCGGTTGCCAGTTCTCGGTTCACAACTCCCTTCAAACGAGGCGTTTATGGTCTGTTTCCTCTTTGGGCTTTATCTCTGGTCTGGTCGGCGAATCCGAAGGCACTCTGTAGTACCACAATGCCTTTTCCGCTATTTCTCGAAAGACCGGAGCGGCTACAGTAGCCCCGTAGTGCGACCCTTTCGGTCTGTTGACAACGACAGCTATCACGAACCTTGGTTTTGTCGCCGGTGCGAATCCAATGAACGACGCTACGTATGCACCGT
>JAOAGX010000258.1 GCA_026415535.1 Armatimonadota bacterium
GTAAATCGCGTGACCGTCATCGACCCTTACGACTTGGAGAACACTTACAACGTACTAAAAGAAGAGATTGACGCTTCCGAACCGTCAGTTGTCGTAAGCAAGCGTGAATGCCTTCTTCACACTCGTTGCAAGATTGAGAGGCGGTATGTCATTAAGCAAGACCTGTGCAAAGCTTGCGGGTTGTGCCTGCGACTTGGCTGCCCAGCCATCGAGATCGGCGACCCCGATCACGAACACCCCAAGAAACTCAAAGCCCGCATCAACGCTGTTCTCTGCGTCGGCTGCGGTATGTGCGTGCAGGTGTGCAAGTACGCGGCGATCGTCGAATTACCCGAAAGCTAACCGAGACTAAAGATGAATGACGTGTCAAAATCACTCAACATATCACTGGTGGGAGTCGGCGGGCAGGGAACGATTCTGGCAAGTGAGATCCTATGCAATGTCGCGCTCTTGGCTGGCAAGGACGTTAAGAAGAGCGAGGTGCATGGGATGGCGCAGCGCGGGGGTAGCGTGGTTAGCCAGGTGCGAATCGGCGAGAAAGTCTATTCCCCTTTGGTGGCAATCGGCGAGACTGATTTTCTGGTCGGTTTTGAGAAGCTTGAGGCGCTAAGGTTCGCGCACTTTCTGTCGCCCGACGGGGTGGCGCTGGTGAACGATCAGGAGATCAGACCAGTGACTGTTTCCAGTGGTCAGGCCGAGTGGCCCGCCGACCTTGACGGTATGCTTCGCTCGACGTTTCCTAAACTCGAACTAATTCCCGCGCTTGAAATCGCGCAGTCGCTTGGTGATGTTCGTGCAGTGAATATCGTTATGATGGGTGCGCTCTCGAACCACCTCGGCATCGACGAGGAGATCTGGCGTCAAGCAATAACCAGCCTGGTCAAACCGCAATTTCTGGAGTTGAACCTGAGAGCGTTTGATGCTGGGAAGACAGCTTGCCGCTAACGAGGAACAGCGTTTCCCGCTTTTCAGGACAAACCCTAAGGTGATCTCCGGGTGCGGTGTACTCGCTTCACTAAGAACGCCAGACACGCAGCCGTGTAACCCCACACCTGTCAACACCTGTCATTCTGAGCTAAACGAATAGGCTCTTTTCCACCACAGCCTCCCCCAAGCTCTTGTTGGCTGCTCTTCTATCAGGGATTACTTCACGTACTGCAGCTCAATCTTGTTGGGTGTTGCGCCGACCAGCTTGAGTTTGCCTTTCATATCGACACCGGATATTGAATCGGTGAGCTCCTGCGCTGATTTGCCGGATTCGATGCTGAACTTGGCCACCCCGTCGCGATAGGAGTATCGGTGTACGGTTCCACCTGAGGCCGATTTAAGGCCAGCCTGCACGCTCTTGAGGGCATCTTCGTCCTCGATACCTCTCACTACGCATTCAACAATTTGAACGGGGTTTGCGAGGCGTTCGGTCATAGCATCCACAAAGCCTTTCACGCCATCGCGGCCGTTACACAGGAGCTCCGCCGCCCTTTGCAGGGCCCGCTTCCCAGCTAATGCCTCAGTGGCATCGACCGCTATTGCGTGAGCGCCGTCGGCATACAAAATACGGGCGTTGTCTCGCTGAATTGCTCTTACTTCTATCCTAGCCCCGCATCGAAATGCTGGACCTGCGTTGGTGCTAATCCGTTCAATCCCCTCGCTAAATGCCTCGCCCGCGATAATTATCTCAGCCTCCGTCCGGTCGCCGAGCAAGCGGATGATCTCCTCCGCATCCCCCCTGAGCTTGGCGCGCAGGTTCTCATTGTTCGCAATTTCCTTCGCTACGTTTTGATCTACCAACACGTAGTTTTTCTCGATGAGTCGCTTGGTAATCTCAGTCTCGCCAGCGGGGTCTGGGACAACCATTCGCAAGTGAGTCTCGGGCACTACCACCATCACTCTTTGTCGAGGCGTACCGCTGGGAGATGTTCCCGTGCTAGTGGTTATTTCGGACCCGGAAGGCTTCGCGCCGCCTGCGATCTGAACCCGGTCGCCTACGACGACCGGTCTCTTAGTCGAGGAGATCACAGCTTTTGACTTGTCTTCTTGAACCGCTGTCACGGTCGCTTTGCCGATAGTTTCTTCAAAACCGTCCTCGTCGACCCCTATTACCGTTAGATCTACGTTCTCCCGCGCGCCAGCGCTCGAGCCTATGTTGACAATGATCGAGTCACCGGTTACTCCCGAGCCGCTGACCTTTGTCACCGTCCCCTTGCCCTTCTCTCTTACCGCGTTTTCTATGATCTTGGCGGCAAGCTCGCTTACTACACTGTTGACAGCCATTGAACGGACGTCCTTGGGGTTAGAAAGCGAGATGGGCGGCTGTGGCTTGTCGGAGGTGCCTAAATCGAGTTCCTTACTTTTCGACTTCTGTTCGGTAGACGCCGTGTGCATGAAGCAAATAACGGCCTGTTCAATGTCGCATATCTCCACCGAGACTGCAAGCTGCATTGTGTACTCAGTTTCTTTGAAGAGGATCAAGTCCTTGACTTTTGAGGACAACTGGTTGGTTACGACGCTGCACTTTACAAGCGCTTGAGCTCCGACCTTTCTTCCAATAGCAGCGGCCGTGGCAGGGTTGAAATCGCCGCTCATGTACTGGTTGAACTTCTCAGCGTCCAGGTCTTTCTGAATGTCGGCGTCAGCGACAAGCACAAATTTGCCGCTTTTGAACAGCGCTTCCTTTAACCCGTTGCGAATTGCTTCGGCGATGCCTTCGGCCTTAGTCTTACCTGTTTCCGGCACGGACGTGTCGGATATCGGCGCCAGAACTATTCTCGGCTTGTCCGCTGCTTGTATGTTCGAAGCCGCGCCGAAGAAAACGGTCATCGTTATTATCGAGATTAGGACTAACCTTGCGGTCTTCATGTTTTCACCCTCCCGGGAACCACTCTGGTTTTATCATACCACATGCCTTACGACCTCACAATCAAGGTTTGTGTGGGAGATTGTTGCATTAGGACACAAGCCAAGTGATTTCGGCGATTTGGTGCTCCTCAACTGGAATGGATAATCCCAGAAAAAACCTTATCACAACAACCTAGGCGGGGAAAGCATATTAACCTTTGCGAAAGATGTTCTGAAGTCTAGTGAGAACAAAATTAGGCTATCGTTTCCCGACCATGCCACATAAAAAATTGACGCTGCCTTGCTGAGGATCTTGCCATCTTTGAAATCCTTGCCAACAGTGGAAGGTTTGTATCAGGGGTCAGGAGTGGCAGTTATGGTGAGAAATTCGTCCCGGCAAGATTGCGGTATAGACTCTGTCTCTTATACACATCTGAC
>JAOAGX010000259.1 GCA_026415535.1 Armatimonadota bacterium
GGTTCCTTTTGGTTGCCGGCAAAGGTCTGAGTCAGGTTAACCGGTGTCGGCGTAAGCAGTTCTCCGGTGCGAGAGACACGCGCGGCTAGAATGTCGTGGCTGCCGCTCACAATCTGGGACCAAACGACCACGTATTCGTTTCCATTGTATGCGACGGCGTAATCTTTCTGCTCATTAAGTCCCATCGTCACAACTGTTCCCGAACTCAGGATTGTTCCATTGTCGCTAACCAGGCTTATAAGGCCGTCGGCCTGGGTTGGATCTAGTCTGGCCCAGCCTACAATAAAAACGCCGTTTGCAGCAGTTACCGCTATCCCTGTCGATCCAGACATACTCTGCGACAGCGTGATTCCATTGGTATCAATCAAGCTGCCGGATGTACTAATCCTAGCACCTCGCACAATCTTACTCGTGAGGTCCCGCCACGCAACAAGAAGCTTGGAGCCGTTATAGCCGACCGCCGGGAACCCTTGGGACCCGGCAGCAGTTGAAATGGCTATGCCCTGTTTGTCTAGAACTGCCCCCGAGGAGCTTACGCGAGCGCCGTATACATCGGAGGTTTGGGAATCGTTGCGATAGTCCTCCCAGACGACGAAGTATGTAGACCCAAAGGCTCGAATGCGAGGGCTGTCTTGCGCGCCCGGAGCTCCACCGGTTCCCGCCGAATTGCATGACACTATGATATCGCCCGCGAGACGGATGCCGTTTTTTGCAACTCTACAGCCGTAAATGTCGGTTGAGGTACTGACCATATTGCGACAGTCTCGCCAAACAACTACATAGTTGCTGCCATTCCAAGCAACGTCTGGGGTCTCTTCGTTGTCCGAGCGCGTTGTTATGCCAAATATCGGTCCGGGGGTGCCGTCCGATCCAATCTTACACCCGTAGATGTTGAAAGAGGCCGAACGCGAATCCTGCCACACCACAAACCAACTGGATCCGTCGCTTGCGACCCTGGGATAAGCTTGAGCGCCTTCGGATCCGGAAATTAGCACCCCTTGTTTGTCAATCACCTCGCCCGTAGCTGTAACCCGCGCTGCGTAAATGTGTTGAGCTCCGGCGCGCTTGTCCGACCAAACAACTAGGTATTGCTGTCCGTTCCATGCAACTGCCGGATCGGTTTGCTCGGCCGGATCGTTAGCCACTGGGATTGCAGTTTGGTCAAGCACTGTTCCTGTCTCGGTAAACCTCGCGGCGAAGATGTCCAGACCTGACCCCGAACGTGCATCTTGCCACACCGCGAGACAGTTTGTCGAACCGGCTGCCACCTCAATGTTCTCCTGCACTCCTCGCGCAGGACCAAACAATGGACATATAGGCATCTCCGGTCCTACTACGGGATCCACTAGAATTGGAAACACGGCCGACTTTACGTAAGATTCCGAGATGCTGATTGTGAGCTTGCCCTTGCTAATGTTGGTCTGGCAGTTGATAGTGCGCCCGAGGCTGTCAATGGCAATGGCCCGACTGTAGTGGAAGACGGGCCGTCCGCGCTCCCCCAGGAAGCTTAGGCCGGAGAGCGAGGAGGCGGCATCGTATGGCGAGTGGAAACGGCCCTGGATAACTACGCTTCCGGGCGAGCGCGGACGCTTATTGATAACCCAACACTGCTCGATCCCTTTGTGCAGTGCGGTGTAGCTTTCGGATATTACATCGGAGTAGTAGAGGCAGACCGCATCATTTGCAGCAATGACTGAGTTGGGCTTACCAAACGAAATAGTCTCTGTTCCCAGTTTTATCGAGTCAAGTGAATAAGTCATGGCTGGTCTTGCAGATCCGCGTGCGTAATATGTGAACGTCCCATTGGCCAGCGAAGCTTTGTAACCGGGCCCGCTGAGACGGTAAAGCTCACCAACCGCTGGACGAACGTTGGCTATAGCACAAGCAACAGCAATTGCGAGGGAGATGCGAATCGGTCTGATCATAATGTTTAATCCTCCTTCGATTTTGGGATCACGCTTAGAGGTGTCTTCCCCTAAGCCCGCGTTTTTCGCAGAAGCGAAGTGCCGGCGAACTCGGGTGCGGACTCAGCGCTTGGTTGTTCTATAAACTGTAGCAGAGTATACCCGTCCTCTTGCTAAGCTAACCTCTGGTTTTGATCTTTTTTCTCAACATTGTGATCAACCTGAGCAGTATACGCCAATAAGCGGGGTTAGGTGTGTTTTTATCACTTAGCTCAA
Source organism: Armatimonadota bacterium (assembly GCA_026415535.1). Classification (GTDB taxonomy): domain Bacteria; phylum Armatimonadota; class UBA5829; order UBA5829; family UBA5829; genus CALJES01. Next base: position 2,181 of record JAOAGX010000259.1, read on the forward strand.
GAGGATTATGGCACGTATCTTGCACCGAACTGGGAGTGTACGTGCTATATTGTGACAGATGAGATGGATTATTGATCAGCCAGCAATTCGGTATATAAAAATTTTCTGTATATGACTTTCCAAGGAGGGTAGACTACCATGCGAGCGCGGCTGCTTGCCGTCTTTGCATTGGCAGCCGTTGTAGTTGGCTGCCCGACGGCGTGGTCAGCGCCGAATGACGAGCCTTACAGTGCAATCGTCGCGGGCGTGGGCGGCCCGTGCGAGTGGTTATATATCCTGACAAACAACAGCGATAGCGCCGACTACGTTATCTGGCTTTTGCAGATCGAGGTTGACGAGGGAGTGGTGGTCGAGAGCGCCTCCAGCCCGTATGGCTGGACTGTGGACTTGAATACAGAGTCGATTGCGATGTGGATGACAAGCTCGCGATATGTTCCGGCGGGAAGCTCTCTAAAAGGTTTTAGGGCCAAGTTCAATCGCGAACCAGCCTACCAGTTCTGGACGGTGATGTTCCGCAACAAAGCCGACCAGACAGATTCCCCAGTTGCGTTTGGGATTGTGGATCTACCGGAGCCGGGAAGCGTTGTGGTTGTTATCATCGGCCTTGCTACGACCGCGGCCCGTTTTTGGGGGAGGCGGGGCCGATCTTAGATGTTTTGTATCGGCCCGGCATGCTCACGCGCCGGGCCTTTTTTTGCCGCTCCGGCCTCCGTAGTGCTAAATGATCCGCGACCTTGAAACGGTATTATCGCCAAATCCAAATATTCCGTGTTATTATCGCTGATTACAAGGGCTTCGGGTTAAGAAGCGCTCCGAGGCAGTTGTCGTCCACTTCGCTTTGTGTCCAATCAGATCGTCATTTCAGATCGTCATTCTGAGCGCAGCGAAAATCCACACCACGCAGGATTGAATCCGGCACATGATCGATAGACTACTGCTATAAACTCGTTTCGGCGATTTTTCCGCTAGGCTGGGGAGCGTCGAATTGCCGGAATCGCTGGGTTTGGATTCTGTTGAGACAACCTCCTGATCAAGAAATTTGTTGACATGTCCTACCGTCCTAGCTTAGAAT
>JAOAGX010000260.1 GCA_026415535.1 Armatimonadota bacterium
GTTGTGACGTGGTGCTCTTATCACACGGGGCCGGAGCTTGGCGGCCGCTGCCCTGTAGTTTTCCTGGACGGTCACGTTGATGTGATGCCGGCCAGCGAGGTAGAGGCCTGCAAGTGGCGCATCAGGCCAAAGAAGAGCTGATCCCGGTTTAGTATTGAATTCGAATGTTTGATGTCCTGGGGGGTGTGCTTTACGCGCGTGTTGTTCGGCAACCGGCTCCTAAGACGGTTGAATGTGGTGGTTCCGATGCGGTTTCAATGTCTCTGGACAAGTCGGAAGGGGACGTCGCTTGTAGAGATTCTGGTGGTCATGGTGGTCTTGCTTGTAGGTATCATGACCGTAGTCCAGATGTTCCCTACAGGTTTCGGCGTGATAAAAGCGGCTGAAAGTCGGACCATCGCTACACGTCTAGCACAGCAGGAATTGGAGCGTTGGAAGAACGCGGCTGCCAATTTGCCGGATGGCATTGAGGTGGTTCCCGAAGACGAAAATTCCTTGCGCATGATTGGCGAAAGCACGCTTATTCCCGTCGCTGAGTACTTTCAGACAGGTTCTGGCGTGCATTACGGTTCCAGATACACCCTGGCGTTTAGTCCAATATACGTAACTCAAGATCCCAACACCGGCAAGATCAGAGGACTCTCAGTAAAAAGCGGCGATCTCAGACGGCGCCTTGGCGACCGTGAGGAATCTCCGCCGCCGCTTCGAGCAGGCGAGTATGCGATCGACTATGAGTTGGTGGAACAAGGCGGCAGACAGTTTTTCCACGTTGCTTTTCCTACTACGCGCGGCTCGCCTGAGAGGTTGTACTACATAAGCTACTCTTATTGGGCGAGTAGGGACTCGTCAGATCCCAATGCTGAGTGGGAGCTTTTCAGCAAAATCAATCAGCCAGTGATCATTCCCCCTGATCCCAACGGCGAGCACTACAACTGGGTGGAAGTTCCTGTTGAGGGAGTGCCGGCGGGTTATGCATTATTGGAGGTCGAGCGTTACAGCGATACTTGTGCGCGTGGTTTCATCGAGCAGCCCGGCAATTGGACGAACGATCCCTACGAATATAAACTTGCCGATCCGATTATGGGCGTGGTTGCGTTCAACCCCACTGGGCATGGAAAGTACGAATACACTGGGCGGGGCATACGGCCTATAGAGGCGCGCATCGACTATAGGGTGTATGATACTAGGATCATTCGCGAGGATAGAGTTGTGCCTCAACCCACTGCGGGTGCGGCTGCCATCCCGGTCAAGCTTTCTCTGCGTTTTATACTCAATATCGGCGATCCGACCGACAACCCGGGCGAGGAAGACGGCTACAAGGGGCTGATAATTAATCCTGGGGTTGGAATGGCCATCCCATTGCCGATGCTAATTATGGATTTATCGACGGGTCTCAGGATTGATCTTCCTAACTTATCCGACGACATTGACTTCAAGGCAGGGGTTGTCAAACTACCTATCGAGGCCGACCTTGTAAACGACCTTGGGGAATCGCAGGCGCGCGTGACTTTGGCAGGAAGGCATTTGCGGTTTTACTACCGTGTCGATGGCGACTGGTCAGTAAGATGTCACAAAGCGTACTCCGTTTATACTCGCGGGACTGGTCGAGGCGATCCTGATTCTTCTCACGACAAGAGTCGTTTTTCGATTAAGCCGGATTCGAATCGTGTCGACGGTCTCTCCAACGAGCTGTTGTTCCACGAGTCTCAGTACGGCGAGACAGTGTTGGTGGACTATTCATATGTCACAATCGAGAACGGGGAGCGTGTCGAGCACAAAGTCAGCGGCGAGGCTCACATCGTTGATGTTCTCTCCGAGGGCTACGGCATCAAACTCAACATACCTGAGAACGGGTTTCTTTCCAAAAGCAGTAGGACTAGTGGGGTGGGGTCCTCGTTTGGTGTGAAGGTAAGATGGCGTGACGGCAAAAACTGGCGAGAAGTCGACATGGTAACCAGTTTGGTCAAGAGCTGAGAAGTCCGATGCGCGACAGCCGTGGTTTTTCTCTAGTTGAAATACTGGTTGTGATGGCCATATCGGTCATACTTGTTGGGCTTGTGCTGTATCCGGTTGTTGAATCCTTCCGGATGACGCGCCGGGCACAGGCGATGATCGATGCGCAAGATGCCGCGCGTTTGGGCATGGAACAGATCAGCCGCGAGCTTGGCGAAGCAATGTTTGTATTCGACAATTCAGTTGCGCCGGTGAACATCTACAGAGATGGCAACACCCCGGACTTCGTTTACGTGAACGGTCAGCAGGGACCCGTTCAGCTTCCGGTCAGGCAAGTCGGTAACAACATCGAATGCTTCACACTACCTTACGGCAAAATTGATTTCATCCTGCCCAAGATGACCATGCACTGCAACAATCCCGATCATGACTCAGGCAAACCGCGAAACTATCCTCGTGGAAACGAGGCTTGGCCGCCTTGTCCTGTTTGTGGATCAACGAATGTCTCAGCAGTGCCCAAGATTCCATTGGAGCAGGATGTGACCATAGTCCGTTACTTTTTAGGTCTTCGTTACAACAATCCCAAAAATGACCCTGCTGTCGACCCAAAGCCGACCCTGCCGTTTGGCGAGGGGTTCTTTGGTTGGAGATCACCCTGGTTGGGACAGGTCGAGCCTGGAGATGAGAACCAGGTGGTCTTATACCGAGCTGAGTTTAGCCCTTACGATAATAAGCTTTTCCCACCTGATATGCCGATAGAAGCTCGACTTACCGACCCGATATTTTTCTACCGGACTGCTCCTAATGAGGACGGCGTACCTTGCTGTGAGCGCTGGATGGAGATTGCGCGTGTTATTGGGATTGGTAAGTACCAAGACCTAGTCGTTGGGACATTTGATCCGGCAAGTGGCAACTGCACCGCCGTCGAGCCATCGGTCACATTTCGATTCCAGGCAGTCAATAACGATGCGTTTGAGGGGACATATTCGACTGATAGCAGTTTCGAATATCCTAGCGCTGTTCCAGTTACTTTTCTTGGGTCTTATGGTTACTGGATAGACAATCGAGCAGGCGTGGAACCCACCTGGAAGGTAACAATCTTTCGTGACGACAACAAGATAGCATACTCAACCGACGTTGACGACAACGGTCATCTTGTCGTGCGCAAGCGTGTGTTTGCTGGTTCCTGGCAATCTCCTACAACCACGTTTGACATCACCGAGTATCTTAACACCGGGCGGATCGTGAGCGGTGGCAA
>JAOAGX010000261.1 GCA_026415535.1 Armatimonadota bacterium
GAGCGATACGGCGTACCGAGGGTTTACAAAGACCACGAGTCTATGCTTGCGGCGGAAAAGCTCGACGGCATTGTAGCAAGCCAACCTTTTGCTCGCCATGCAACACTAATTCCCGAACTATACAAGGCCGGAGTCCCGGTTTTTACCGAAAAGCCGCTTTGCGCAGCGGTAGAAAACGGTAGGAAGATGATCGAAGCTCTTGATGCGAGTGGTACTTGGCATATGGTAGGGTATCACAAACGCAGCGATCCGGCTACCATGTATGCAAAGGACGAGATCGACCGACTTAAAGTTTCTGGTGAACTTGGCCCTATGCGATACGTGCGTATAACAATGCCGGCAGGCGACTGGATTGCTTCAGGTTTCACCGACATGATTGTAAGCGACGAACCGATGCCTCCACTCGAATGGGATCCTCTCCCATCCGATATGGACGAGCAGACTTACAAGCAGTACGATGCCTTCGTAAACTACTACATTCACCAAGTCAATCTGATGCGGTACTTATTGGGAGAGCCTTACAAAGTAACGTTCGCCGATAGATCAGGCGTAGTGATTGGTGTCGAGAGCGATAGCGGAGTTTCCGGGGTCATCGAGATGACTCCTTACGAAACCACAATCGACTGGCAGGAACAGGCGCTAGTGTGTTTTCAGAGGGGCTACGTCAAGATTGATTTGCCGGCGCCAATGGCTGTGAACCGTCCGGGTCGAGTCGAAATATTGCGCGATCCTGGAGGCGGCAAGATTCCGGAGACGATTGTTCCGACACTGCCTTGGGTGCACGCAATGCGCCAGCAAGCAATCAACTTCGTGAGTGCAATCAGGGGTGAATGCAAACCGCCATGTGATGCAAAGGAAGCTCTTGAGGATCTGATCATTGCTCGTGACTACATTCGCCTGTTGACAGGGGTTTGATCTTTAAGGCAAGTAACTTGCAAACATGAGTTTGCGTTTAGAGTGTGCTAGGCGGCTTTGTCAAGGTAGACCTGGTTTAATGTTGTGTTATGCGCTTCTGTGACTTGGCAACAGTATATTCGGTTGTCGGAGCCTGAAGCGCGACCGATGTTAAGCGCGTGGTGTGCCGAGTTTATAAGCCCTTCTGCATCAGAGGCGTGATCGGGACAAGTGGCCACACCGGTACTGACGGTGACAGGTTCACCACGGATCTTTAGAGATTCGACACTGTCGTGCAACCTTTCGACGGCTTCCACTGCTTGGTCCGTAGCGCTTTCCGGTAGGATTACTATAAGTCGGCCTTCCGAATAGCGCCCGATCACGTCATAATCCCTCAAACGCGATCTGAACCTTTGTCCCATCTCAGCAAGTGTTGCACTGACGGCATCTTTGCCTACACGTTCAGTAAGAGCTCTGGATCCGTCCAGGTCAAAAACGGCAACTGATACGGGTTTGCCGATTCGCCTGGACCGACTGATCTCGCTTGTGAGAAACATTTCCACATAGCGTCGGCTGGCAAGCCCCGTGTCCGCGTCTACGAACAGAGCCTCTTCACGCGCGCTTGTGTCGGTTTGCTCAGCTCTTTGCTCGTAGTCCGCGTTTTTTGTTGGTCGTCTAAGTACTACCGCTGCCAGAGCGGTTCCCAACACCACTCCGAAAGCGAATGTTGTTGCCAGCAACCAGAAACTTACTGTGAGTTCCATTGCCGCACCCTCCTGGAGTCATTACTAGTTTACGGTTTAAGTGGCGAGAATCTTGAGGGGTAGTCTTAAATTTACAGTCTGCGTTTTGGCACAATCTGATTCAGGTAACAAGGAGTCGATCCGAGGATTTTGGACTATGCCTTACGTCTGATTCAGGGGCGGATACCATTTTTCTCATGTCGTATTCGTGTCATGTCATAAAAACAGCACCGACAAGCGGAAACCCGTCGGCGATGTTTGTTTCTAAAGCGAGAGGCTGTTCGACATAACTCGAAATTCGTCCGTGCTTGATTCCCTGTTTACCTTGTGTTAGCCTACTCTGCAGGAGAAAGCGATGGGCATTGAAGCCGAGCTCAGCAAAATGGCAGCCGAATGCGGCGGCGTAGTCTCGATAGCGGTGAGAAATGTCGAGAACGCCGAAAACCTTTCGGTTAATGATCGCGAGATCATATCTTCAGCCAGCATAATCAAGATTCCGATGTTGGTCGAAGCGATGAGGCAAGTGCGCGACGGAGAACTATCCTTCGACCAAGAGTTTATCCTGTCGGACAGCGCGCGCGTGAAAGGTGCCGGCGTAATGCGACGTCTTCACACTGGGGCCAAACTTACCCTTAAAGACCTGCTTTGGCTGATGATTATCGTAAGTGACAATACAGCGACCAACATTTTGATTGACGTTCTCAAGATCGATAAGGTTAACTCGACTATGCGTGCGATGGGCTTAGAGGAGACTACCTTGCAGCGCAAGATGTATAACTGGGACGCAATTGAAAAGGGACTCGATAATGTATGCACGGCTGGTGAAATTGTTGACCTATTGACTCTGATTGCCTGTAAGGAGGCGGTTGGCGGCGAGTGGGACGAGATTATGCTCGACATGCTTGCACACCAGCAAGATACTTCTCGACTAGGCCTTTTTTTGCCCAGTGAAGCCAGACTTGCCAACAAGACCGGTTCGCGCGATGGTATTTATCATGACTGTGGGATTGTTACAACTGACGCATTCAGCTACTCGATTGCCGTCCTAACCAAGAATGCCAAGTCTGCTGGCGATGCTCACCTAGCAATCGCCCGCATATCAAGGGCAATATACGACTATTTTCAATCAAGGGCGGACCAATGAGTCGCGCGAACGTTCCGTTGGCCGTCCGAACCGCTATTGACTTAACCGACATTGGTGCAGAGAACACGTGCAACGAGACTTACGCTATCGGGTCTTTCTGGCCTTATTCACGTACGAGCTTCGAGAGCCGTGTGGTGAAAGGGTTCAAGGAATGCGTCCCGGTAAGCGAATTCGAGCCACACGTGTCAATGCTCGCCGAGTTCTACGCGAGGCAGATTCTTCGATTCGCCCAGAATCACGACCAGTCGAGAGTTCGGTTCGACTGGGTGGTGCGCGTTTTGGCTTCTTCTGAAACTCGACCAGACCGGAACAGACCGCTTGCACTCCTTGTGGATATGCTCTGTCGAATGACCGGGGCTAGTGACGCAACCCATTTGCTGTT
>JAOAGX010000025.1 GCA_026415535.1 Armatimonadota bacterium
CGTCAGATGTGTATAAGAGACAGGTGTAGGCGTATCGTAGAATCCGGGCGTGAGTTCACTGTATCGAGCTTGAGGCTGGAGATGATCACACCCGAGGTTGCGAGGTTGCTTGCCGCGGGTGGCCAGAGAACTCTCACTATTGCGCCTGAGGCTGGAACCGAGCGCCTACGATGCGTGATTGCCAAGCATTGTACGGACGAGCAGATACGGGCCGCTATCGCCCACGCTTGGAACGCTGGCATGGATAAGGTCAAGCTCTACTTCATGATTGGCCTGCCAACTGAGACCGACGAAGACGCAGAGTCTATTGCGAAACTGCTACTAGTCCTTGCAGCGGAGTTCCCGGGAATTCAACTGCAGGCATCGGTGAGTTCATTCGTGCCGAAACCCTGGACGCCGTTCCAATGGCATCCAATGGAGCGTGAAAATGTGCTCAAGAGGCGTTATGCAAAGCTTTTAAAGGAAGTCGCTGCGATTCGTGGAGTGACACTCAGCGGTGAGAGCCCAAGGCTTTCAACAATCCAGGGTCTGCTAGCTCGCGGCGACCGACTCGTTGGCCGATTGATCGAAGCGGCATTGGAAAACAACGGCGATTATCGTGACGCGCTTCGACAAACCGGTATTGATACAGAGTATTACCTCTACCGTCATCGTTCGAGTGGCGAAATTTTCCCCTGGGACCACATCGAAATGGGTATTGACAAGGAGTTCTTGTGGAATCAGTATGAACAGGCATTGAGAGACTCTGGGTTGTGTTCTTGATGTCTGCACAGGCTACCCTTATCTTGAAGTGACCGCAGCTGTTAAGATGTAACATAAATCCAACGTGCCTCGCAATTCGACGCTTCACAAATGAGCGAGATAATTGCTGAAAACGTACTTATAGCAATACCCTAGCGTGCTTGACACCGGAGGATTAACCTGTAATACTGTCCTATTGGTAGGTTGGTATGCCCGGTATAGCTAACAAACTGCAGTCTGTAATGCAGCGTATCGATGCGGCGGCGAGCAGGTCAGGACGGTCCCCGAACGAGGTCACGCTGGTGGCCGTTACAAAGACGCGCAGCGTAGAGGAAATAAAGGAAGCGCTTGCCTGCGGTGTTACCGATATAGGAGAAAACTACGTTCAGGAAGCTGAAGCGAAATACGCCGAGATAGGAGAAAACGCTGTCAGGTGGCATATGATTGGCCACCTACAGCGCAATAAGGTTAAGCACGCCGTTGAAATTTTCAGCTTGATCCACAGTGTTGATAGCGAGGCTTTGGCACGTGAGATCGGTCGTAGGGCGGAAGCTATTGGCAAGCTCGCTGATGTTTTGGTTGAAGTGAAGATATCGGACGAAGCGACAAAGTTCGGCGTTGAGCCGGCGGAGGCTTTGTTTCTTGTTGAGAAGATTTCGGAGATTTCGGGGATACGGGTATGTGGTCTGATGGGAATGGCGCCAATTGTTGCCGATCCGGAGGAAACACGGCCTTATTTCGCGAAGTTGAAGGCAATTTGGGACAAGCTGCCGAAAGAGCAGCGGCTTTATCTCTCTATGGGCATGACCCAGGACTTCGAGGTTGCGATCGAGGAGGGGTCGAATATGGTGCGGATCGGCACGGCCATTTTCGGCCCGAGAGCGTAGAGCGGTTCCAAAACTTTCACGGAAGTACGGAAAAGCGAAAAATACGAATCTGAGACATGGTTTCGTGCTTTCGTGTGATGGAGTTTCGAGGATTTGGAAATCAAAAACTAAATACCGGTGCGCGAATGTCAGGGATTCGGAGTGGGCGCCCAGCACCCAACCATGACTTGCACCGCGAGCAGATGGGAGGGTCGATAAAGTGAGAGCTGCGCCGCTTGATGATTATCCAGATCAGCCGAGGGGTCTTTGGGATCGGCTCAAGGACCGCATGGGCTGGGGCAATTACGACGACGAGGAAGAGATCGAATTCGTTGAAGACCAGGGGGGAAGTCGCAGAACCGCTTCTCTTCGCGTCCGTTCGTCGCGGTTAAACCACGTTTCCGTGTGGTTGACGGTCGCCTCCTTTGAGAACGCGCAGCAGGCCGCTGATGGCCTCAAGGTAGGTCACCAGCAGATTGTGAACCTTGAAAAAGCGTCGCCCGAGGTTTGCACAAGGGTGATAGACTTCCTTAGTGGAGTGGTGTACGCGCTAGACGGGTTTGTCGAGAAGGTAGGGGACAGGGTCTACCTGTTTGCGCCGGCGAACTATAGGATCGAAGTGGAGAACGGTGAAGCCCGCAAAGTTCAGGGCCCATTCCGGGAGAATTAGGCGAGGGGACTTAGCTTCAATGTCGGGTCCCTATGTGTTATTGGCGAATTTGAGTGGGGGATGAACAGGGTAACGACCTTACTAGTGTGTCGTTCCAATTTCGTAGTGCATTGATGAGCTAGTAGGCCCGTCATTCCGAGGGATGGCGGAGAGATAATACTTAGTTCGTCGCTCTGAAAGCAGCTAAGAATATTATCCTGCTACACATAATAATCAATAAAATATCCATAGTGTTTTGCCTGTTCCCGAAGGCCTATTTAGGAATATGTCTGATAATATCGGTCGGCTAACCATAATCGGCGCTGGTGCGATGGGATCGACTTTCGCGGCGGGAGTGATATCAGCGGGACTTGTGCGAGCTGAGGACGTTACGCTTACTGACGTGGACGTTTCGAGGCTGGACGAGCTCAGGTCCAATCTGGGCGTGTCGGTCGCATTAGACAATGCTGCTGCTGTAAATGGTGCGGATGTGGTCTTGATTGCGGTAAAGCCAGCTGTGGTTTCTGAAGTGCTGGATCAGATCGCGGGTGTAATTACGAGCAAACAGCTTATCATCTCGGTTGCAGCCGGGGTCAGGTTGGAGTCAATTGAATCCAGACTGCCGAGCGGCGCCAAAGTAATCAGATCAATGCCCAACACGCCTTGCCGAATTGGGGTGGGTGCAATAGGGTTTGCTAGAGGTAGGTTTGCGAAAGATGCCGACGTCGGGGTTGCGAGTCGTATATTCGATGCGGTCGGAATGTCATTTGAAGTGCCCGAGAAGCTTCTCAACGCCGTGACCGGTTTGAGCGGGAGTGGTCCAGCATATGTTTTTATGTTGATCGAGGCCCTGTCTGACGGTGGCGTACGAATGGGGTTACCTCGCGAAGTATCTACTAAGCTAGCAGCGCAGACAGTGATGGGTGCGGCGCGAATGGTTCTCGAAGAGAACGAGCACCCAGCACGTCTCAAAGACCAGGTCACTAGTCCCGGCGGCACGACCATCGCTGGCATTGAGGTGCTCGAAAGGGCGGGTTTTCGTTCGGCATTAATCGAGGCTGTTAAAGCGGCTGCTGAGCGTGCGGATGAGCTGGGTTAGAGGAATGGCAATTACACCAGTGGATATCACCCACACTCGGTTTCGGACCTCACTGAGGGGTTACAACAAGCAGGACGTAGACGCGTTTGTTCGAGCGGTTAGGGAGGCCTTGGAAGAGGCACTCAACGAGCGGTCTGAACTTCAACGAAAGGTAGATTCGCTTCGAGACGAGCTTGAGCGGATCCGCAAGATCGAATCAACTATGTCTCACGCGCTTACGATTGCTCAGAAGAGTGCCGACGACTTGCGGGCTAATGCTCACCGCCAGGCCGAAATGATACTGCGAGAAGCCGAACAAGAGCGTGTCAGGATGACTATCGACACACAAAAGGAGGTCGAGGGGCTTCGGGCCGAGATCGGGCGGTTGCAGGCAGTACGTGACCGTTTCGCGGCCGAGCTGCGCGCGACTGTTTCAGCATTCCAAGAATTGCTCAACAGGCGCTTGATTGCAGCGCGCGAGTTGCCTGAGTCTGCAGCTCAAGAAGCATGTGCCGAGGAAGAGAATACAGGCGTCCAACCAGCGGCTTCTGACGTTCAGGAGGTCGCCTAATTCGAATGGATTATCGCCCCGATTACTGTGACAGAGCGTGGCGTTGGTATCTAGCCGCGCTCGGGATTGTTATTGGGGCAATGGCGGCTCTCAATACCTCAATAGTTCCCCGTCAATCATCTATTTCGCTTCATACTGATCCTTCGGTGCATAACATAAGTCCGGCTTTAACTGCCTTTGTAGCGGCGATCACGCTTGCAGGAGTAGTGGGAGTCGGGCTTGTCATTACGTTTTTGTCGGATCGTTCCAGGTTCCGCTTAGCTCCGCGGCCGCAAATACAGCCTCAGGTTCTTTTGATCGCTTTCTTGGTTTTTCTGATGGCCAATATTATTCTGGCAGGCTGCTTCGCGGTAGCGATTGTTGCCATAGGACTCGACCTCGATTCCGACTTGGGTGCCGCCTTGCGCTTGGCAGGGCAGGCGTTTGCGTTACTCGGCGCGTTTACGATGGGAATGTCAGTGCTGCGCCGACTGACTTGGTATACCCGTGAAGATCCTCGGGAAATTGGGCTGAGAGCTGTTTCTGTAGGCAGGGCTTTAGGTTGGGGTATAGGTGGATACTGCGCTGCGATACCGTTCGCTTACGGTTCCGCAGTGTTTTTGAACTGGTTTTTTCGTATCTTACTCAAGCGGCCGCCAATTCCCGAACATCCTATTGTGCCTGAGGTGTTGAGAGGAGATCTAGCGTTCGCAATTGGAACCATCCTTGCTGTGGTGGTTGCGCCGATAGTGGAAGAGACGTTTTTTCGGGGAATGCTGTATAATGCTCTCCGCGGCGTGATGGGTGTATGGGGAGCGAGCATGCTTTCTGGGGCGATTTTCGCCGTGGTTCATCCGACTGTTCCAGCTGGGTTCATTCCGCTTTTTGCACTGGGTGTCGTGTTTGGGATACTTAGGGAAAGCACAGGGTCGCTTGTACCGTCGATGGTTTGCCATTCAATCAACAACGCGGTCGTGCTGACATTAGCGCAACTAATCTACTGAACATGACTTCCCGCGAATGAGGCTTCATTCTAATCTGCGGTTTGCGTTGTTTGCAGTGTTGTTCTGAGCGTAGCGAAGAGTTTCTGCATTAAGCTGAAATCCTCTGCTTTGCTTAGGATGACAAAACGTTAACTTGGTGAAACGTAACCTGAGGAGGCTGTTGGTGTGAGCCGAGCCAAGCTAGTGGTTGTTGGAAGCTCGAATATTGACATGGTAGTAAAGGCTGAGCGCATACCGTGTCCGGGCGAGACGCTACTGGGAAACGAGTTTGCAATGGTTCCGGGTGGCAAAGGGGCGAATCAGGCTGTTTGTGCAGCAAAACTTGGAGCTGATGTGAAATTTGTCGCCAGGGTGGGAGACGATGTTTTCGGGGAAACTTCACTTGCTAACTTTCACAGGGTCGGCGTGAATACCGAGTTTGTTATCAAGGATACCGATCATCCAAGCGGGGTAGCGCTTATCGTAGTGGATATAGCGGGCGAGAACGCGATCGTCGTTGCGCCTGGTGCTAACCACGCGCTTACTCCTGCAGATGTTGATAGGGCCGCCGAAGCAATTCGAGTGGCTGACGTAGTGCTGCTTCAGCTTGAAATCCCGTCAGAGACAGTTACGCACACAATTGATCTGGCTCGTGCGTTGGGGGTCCGTGTAGTGCTTAACCCGGCTCCAATCAGACCGATATCAAGGGAGACTTTAGCGAAGGTGGATGTTCTGGTACCAAATCAACATGAAGCGGCTTATCTGGTAGGTGCGCCTAGTGGGTTGGAGCTAGAAGCTGAGTTGGCGGCACGTAAGCTAATTGAGCTAGGCGCGAGAGCGGTTGTAATCACGTTGGGATCGAATGGCGCTTATGTGGCCGATGAGAGTGGTGGACATTTCGTGGAGGCATACAAGGTTACGGCGGTTGATACAACTGCAGCTGGCGACGCGTTTACTGCGTCGCTTGCTTGTGGGATCGCCGAAGGAATGTCGTTGATCGATGCTGCGCGGTTTGCGACGAAGGTGGCGGCACTGTCCGTGACCAGGTTAGGGGCTCAAAGCTCGATGCCTTCGCGCGATGAGGTTGACCGGCTAGGAGGAATATAGTAAGATTTTCGGAGTGTAAATCTCACCGAAAGGAGCTTAGCGCATGCGGAATAGGACATTGTCTGTGGCTGTGACCATAATGATGGTGGTGGCTTTGGTTTCCGTTGGCTTTGCGGATACTAAGTCCGCGAAAACGACGGCAACTAAGCCTGCCGCAGTCGAAAAGAAGGCCGAAAAGAAATTCGACCAGCGGAAAGTTCTAATGGAAATGTGGAAGGCGCCGGATAGTACCGTTGTCGGAACAGTCAACGGCGAGAAAGTGACCAAGGGCGAGTTGATGAAGGCCCTATGGTTTTGGAACGCGCCAAACACTCTGCAGGATCTCCTAACGCAGAAAATGATTCAGCAGGCCGCCGAAAAGGCTGGTGTCAAACTCACGCCGGAGCAGCTTCAAGAGAAGGTCCAAGAGTCGCTCAAACGGATGGGTATGTCATCGGTCGATCAGCTTTTGAACCAATTCAGAGTGACCTACGACTACTTCATTTTCCGCACCAAGGGTGGTGCTCTTGCGGAAGCTGCGGTTCAGAGGCAGACAAAGATTACCGATGCGGAGTATGCTGAGTGGATTAAAGCTCGGCATATCTTGATCAGAATGCCAATGGAAGAGAAGGACGAGGCAAAGAGAGACGAAATCGCCAAGAAGAAGGCTGACGAAATATACCAGAGAATAAAGAACGGAGAAGATTTTGCCAAACTGGCCGACGAGTTCTCAGAAGATCCTGGCAACACTGATCCTCAAACTCAAAAGAAGAAAGGCGGCGACCTAGGTTGGTTCAGCAAGGGTCGTATGGTTCAGGAGTTTGAGAAGGCAGCTTTTGATTTGAAGGCGGGTGAAGTTAGCCAACCGGTCAAGACGTTTTACGGCTACCACATTATAAAGGTTGACAAGCTAGGTAAAGACGCCACGCCAGCGGAGAAGCAGGAGCTAAACAAGCTGATATTGGATCGTAAGGTTCCAATGGAGATGCATAAGTGGTTTACGGATGTTCAAGCCAGCTCGAAGATAGACAACAAACTTATGCCTCCGCCTGTCAAGGAGCCTAAGCCTGCAATGAAGCCGCAGTCACCTGCCAAACCTTCACCAACGCCGGCTACAGAGCCGAAGGCGGAGTCAAAACCTGCGGGTGAACCGGCTAAGCCAGAGAAGCCTGCCGAACCGGCGCCAGCCGAGAAGCCGGAAACACCGCCGCCACCACCTCCGCCGCCAGCGAACTAGATCAGCGCTAAGTTAGTAATTTGGTTATGGGCCGTGGGTAACCGCGGCCCGTGTACCTTCTTGTCTGCTAAGTGGTTTTTTAAAAAGTATGCAGTGGTGAAAAAGCGTCACGCGGGCTGATGCTTGCGAGAAAAGGGGAGGAAAGTTGAAAAAGTCGACTTTGATTATCGTCATCGCAGGGATTTTAGTAATTTGTGTCGCCGCGCTTGCTAGTGTGGCTTGGCAAAAGACGTTTGATAGCCTTTACAAACCCAATCCTGGCAGTGTTATCGCCAAGGCAAAGTGCGACCTATGTCATGTCAAATCAAAGCCGAGAACCGAGTTGAATGCTTATGGAAAGCTGCTCAAGGGCAAGAAGGTGGATGCTGCCTCGCTCAGAGCAATAGAAAGTATCGACGCTGACAAGGACAAATCCTCAAACATTGCCGAGATCAAAGCCGGCACGCTTCCTGGCGATCCCAAGAGCAAGCCAAAGAAGTGAAACGGTGGTCGCGGGCCCGGCACGTTGAATCATTTTGCTGTGGCAACGTGTCTTTCGTGCCGGGCACGCTGGTTTTGGGAGTTCGACATCAGCCTAGTATTGCTTTTAGATCCTCCTGCGGTGTGCTAATTGGCTTGATACTGAACTTTTCTACCAGGGTATTCAAAACAGCGGGAGACACAAATGCTGGTAGGCTTGGTCCCAGTCGAATGTTCTTGATCCCCAATGCCAATAAGGTTAGCAGAATAGCAACTGCCTTTTGCTCATACCAGGAGAGAATCAGCGACAACGGCAGCTCGTTAACTCCTACTCCGAATGCCTTAGATAGCGCGAGAGCTATTTGGATTGCGGAGTAAGCGTCGTTGCATTGGCCGATATCAATCAGCCTGGGTATTCCGTCGATCGTGCCGAAATCGAGCTTGTTGAACCTGTACTTTCCACAGGCTAGCGTCAGTATAACGCAGTTTTCGGGAACTAGCTGGGCGAACTCGGTATAGTAATTGCGCCCTGGCTTAGCGCCGTCGCAACCGCCGATCAGGAAGAAATGCCGGATTGCACCACCTTTGACCGCGTCGATTATGGTCGGTGCGGCAGTAGTGACGGCATTGTGTCCGAATCCAACTGTGATGAAATTTTCCGCCTCATCCTCGGCAAACCCCGGAGCTTCAAGCGCAGCCTCGATTACGGGCGTAAAATCCTTTTCTCCACGTGTGCCGGTTGCGATGTGTCTGACTCCAGGCATAGCAACCAATCCAGTTGTGAAAAGTCGATCCTTGTAGCTGTCTCGCGGTTTCTGGATACAGTTTGTAGTCATCAATATTGCGCCAGGGAAAGTGTCGAACTCCCTGACTTGGTCCTGCCAAGCTCCGCCGTAGTTGCCGACCAGGTGGCTGTACGCTTTTAGCTTAGGGTAGCCGTGGGCCGGCAACATTTCGCCGTGTGTGTATATGTTAATGCCCTTGCCTTCGGTTTGTTTGAGAAGCATTTCGAGATCGCGCAGGTCATGTCCGGAGACTACGATAGCTTTGCCCTTGACGGGGGTAATGCGCACCTGAGTTGGGGTGGGGTGACCGTAAGCGCCAGTGTTTGCCGCGTCCAGGAGCTCCATTACCTTGAGGTTGAGTTCTCCGACCTTTAGCGTCATCGACAGAAGGTCATCCACCGTCGAATTGGGCCTTGTCAAGAGGTTAAGCCCTTCGTGAAACACGCCGTAGACGGCCGGATCCTCCTTGCCAAGAATCTGAGCGTGATCGGCATAAGCGGCTGCGCCTTTAAGTCCGTATGTTATTATCTCCTGAAGACTGGCAATATCTTCTCCCATTGCTTCCTTGCGGGCCAAGATACCGATTTCCACAGCCTGCGTCGCCATTCCGTCGACATCTTTCGCTGGTTCAAATAAGGCAGGGCCGTCGAGGAGCTCAGGGGTCTTGCCAGCCCTTCGGCACGCATCTTCGTAGAGCGCCCTTGCTTCGCCGCGAATGCTCTCGGCTTTGCATATTAGCTCCGCTATCCGCTGGGGGTCGAAGTCGACGTTCGTTACCGTTGCGAAAAGTGCCTCGATTGTGAACACATCCACCTCGTGGTTTATTGCTCCGAGGCTGCGAGCACGGCTCGCGTACATCGATATGCCCTTGGTCATATGGACCAACAGATCCTGAAGTTTGGCCGTTACCTCGTCCTTGCCGCATACGCCTTGTTTTGTACAACCGGTTCCCATTGCTGTTTGTTCGCACTGGAAGCAGAACATGCTCATATCCGTGACCTCCATTGGCTTTGATCGTGAGTATTGTACCAACTCGGCACTCCTTACACTTTGACCTACGTCAAGTTTAAGTGAAGATTATTGCATGTGTGCAGGAAACGAGAGAGGTTTATTGGGGGTGCTGTGTAGCCCACTGTCTGGAGAAAAAGGCTCTGCTGCAGGATCACAAAGCGCTCCAATGATAATGTCATCGGATTGGAGGTCACGAGAAGGTTGCTGGGTAATACACCGTTAGTAACAAACGGTCACGACACGTCCCGATTCCAGCGATTCGATCCCGGCTTGGATGACCTTCTGGGCTATAAGGCCATCCTCGCCGGATCCGTCTATCTCGGATGGAGGTACACCGCCGCTTACCTGCTGCAAAAACTTGTGCAGACGGTCGCGGAATGTGTCGTCAAAGTCGCGAAACCCACCAAACACGGGATTCGTGTAGACCGACTTGACCAAATCATCAGCCGGATAGAGCGTTACTTCGCGCCACATATCTTCAAGCACAAACCGGCCTTTTGTTCCAGCAACCTCACAACGCTCCATCGGATGACCACGCGCTAAGTCGTAGCTTGATGTCAAATGCCCGACTGCTCCGCTTTGAAACTGCACGTTGAACGAGGCAGTGGACCAGATGTTTCGGCCAGGGGCTCTAGTGGCGAAGCATTGGATACTTGCGATATCCCCGCAGTAATAGCGCATCAAATCCGCGGAGTGTGGGTTTAAAGCTTTGATGTGGAAATACGGCGAATCGAACAAACCGGGTTTGCCGATCCATAGTGACATATTGCAAAATAGTATGTGACCGAGCCTACCTTCATCTACCCATTGCTTTGCCAATCGTGCCGCGTTGGTAAACCGGTGGTTGAAATTGACTCCGAAGCACCGGTTTTCTTCACGCGCCACTCGTACCATTTCTTCGGCTTTGTCGATCTCATTGTGAATTGGTTTCTCACAAAGTACGTGGCAACCAGCACGAAGCGATTGGATGGTAGGCTCGTAATGATCGCTCGCGTACTCGAATCCGCCGGTTGCCACACTCACTACGTCCGGCTTGAGTTTGTCGAGCATATCCTGGGCACTTAGAAACCAGGGGACTCCAAAACGTTCCCCTGCAGCCCTAGCGCGTTCCTCGATGATGTCGCAAACCCCGACCAACTCGCAAAGATCGTCTTCTGAATATATTCGCGAGTGAAGGTTTCCAATCGGTCCTAGGCCGATGACGCAAACCCTGAGCATTATAGCTCCTTTTGCCCTCGTTGTGTTCGCAGTTCTTTGGCCTGTAGCTCCTCGGCAGTTTCGGGTGAGCCAATGTACATAGTGTTGTATGCTTCTTCCGAAGTCTTGAACGGGCTGCCATGCCCTGACCAGTTGAGATTGGTGTATATGGGGTTCGTGCGCCCTGTTTCTCGCTCGCGCTTGGCAATCCAGTTCTGCATTCGCTTTTCCAGCATTTCGACAACTTCGGAGTTTTCCTCTGCGACGTTGTGGTTTTCTTCGGGATCTTTGAGTAGGTTGTACAACTCGACCTCGGGTTTGTGGTGTATGTCGGGCTCGAGTGCGTGGATGTATTTCCCCTCTGGCGTACGCCAGCCATGCTTGCGCATCCATGTGGCCTCGGTAAGGTAGTATTCCGGCTCCTGCTCTCGTGGTTTTCCTTCAAATAGTGGGACTAAGCTGCGACCGTCGAACGCGATGTCAGTTTCGATGTCCAGTATGTCCAATATGGTAGGCATGATGTCCTTCATGTGCACATAGTCCCTGAATCGCCTTCCTGCCGGAACCGTTCCCGGCATATAGAAGAACAGCGGGATATGGATGGTACAGTCATAAAGACCGTGGTGGTCAAACCAGCATTCGTGATCGTAAAGCGTTTCGCCATGGTCCGAGTCGAACACCATAAGCGTGTTTTCTTCGATTCCGAGTGAACGAACCGTTGATATGATATTGGCTATACATGCATCCATGTATGCGAGGGCGCCGTCATACTGGGCTATAATGTAATCTTTATCTGTGCACCCTGGGGGAAACCAGCTTGCGAAGTAGTCGCGAAACGGCTTGAATTGCATCACTGGCTCCAACGAGTGGTTATTCGGATCGAATTCGTCCCCATCCCAGAATATTCGCTCAAACGGATATGGAGGCAAATAGGGCGAATGAGGGTCCATATGCCTGAGGAACAAGAAGAACGGTTTTTTTTCGCCCGCAAGCCTTTTTAGCTCGGGGATTGCGACTTTGTTCAGATTTTCGGCCTTGGGACTTCGTCCGGCTTTCCACGAACCCCAGCCGGGGAAGTCGATGTAGTTTTGGAACCCGCGTGAGGCTTGGTTACCCGAAAAACCGACACAGGTGGTATTGTATCCGTTTTCGCTCAGCACCTCGGCAAGGGTTTTGACGTGATCACCCAGCATGCCTTCGTGTCGCAAAGCGACCACGTCAGTTCCAAAACAGTCCATACCGGTGAACATCGAGGCATACCCTGGGGTTGTGGGAATCGAAGGACTGAACGCATTTTCAAAAACACACCCTGCCTCAGCAAGCTTGTCCATGTGCGGGGTGGTCAGACGATGATAGCCATAGAGGCTCATATGGTCAGCGCGCAGACTGTCTATGCCAAACAGGATAAGGTTAGGTTTCTTCTTCATTGGTATTCCTCAATTCTACGTTTTGGGGAGCTGATGGTTCCAACATTTCGGGTTAAACGAGGTGGATTGTCATCCCTTCAGGGGATAGGATTACTACCGTGCTCCTAACATCTTCAAGCATGCGTTTAGGTAGCCATAGCTTTCGGCCGCGATGATCACTACCTGTGCAAGATCAAGCTGATTGGCGCCAATCACTTCGAGACATACTGGTCCAGAATAGCCACCCTCGACCATAACTTTGCAATATGCCATCAAGTCGATATCACCTCTTCCGCACGTCTGATCCTGTGGCGTGCCGGGCGACGGCCCACGACCTTTGCAGTCCCGAATGTGTATATGCTTAGTGCGCGATAGCACGGGCTTCAGAGCTTCTGCAGGTTCTTCTCCGGCGCGATAGATATGGCTGGGATCCATATCAACGCCGAATGCTGGGCTGGTAATTTTTTCTAAGGCGCGCAGCGTGGTCGGAGTGTTATAGATTGAGGCTCCCACGTGGGCCTTGCAACACAGCGTGACACCAAACTCACCAGCCTTTTCCGCCATCTTAACCATCAGATCGGTTTGCCGTTGAAAATCCTCTTCTACGTCGCTCTTGCCACCAGGTCCGATGTTGACAATCGGTATTCCTATTTCTGCTCCAGCCTCAAATGCCTTCAGGAGCCGATCCTCATCAAGCGCTGCTTCTTCCATCGAGAACAGTTCGAGACCGTTGTCGGACACTATTTGCTTGATTTCTGCGGCTTGCTCTCGCCATCTGTCGAGTTCAAGGTGCTCGCACATACCCTTGATAGCGGATATTTCAATTCCATCGTATCCGGCCATCTTAACGTACTTGGCGGCGGTTGCAAAGTCGAACCCGCCAAAGAGGACGCTGTTGACTCCGAGTCTGATCATAAGATGCCTCCGAAACTTGTCTTCTCCAAAGGCTTCGGCGCACGTGTAGTACTAACCTTCTGAAGTGTGTCCTTGACTAACAGCTGGAACCGTCGTAGACTAACTCCGAAATAATCTCGCAGTAAACCGAAAGGACACACCGATGGCTTTAAAAGTCGGAGTAGTCGGAATGGGTGGCATCGGCAACCTGCACGCCTCCTGCCACAAGAATGATCCATTAGCGAAGTTAATTGCGGTTTGCGACGTTGTGAAAGAAAAGGCCGACGCGGCTGCGGAAAAGCATGGCGTCAAGGCATATTACACGCTGAAAGATATGCTTGCTAATGAGGATCTGGACATCGTAGACGTCACAACTGGCGGCTACGAGAACGGAAGTTGGCACTTTGAACCTACTATGGAAGCACTCGATGCGGGCAAGCATGTTCTTTGCGAAAAGCCTCTCTCCAACGATATAGACGAGGCTCGAGAGATGGTTCGCTTTGCTGCCTCGAAGCGTCTATATCTAGGTTGTAACCTGAATCATTACTTTACTCCAACTGCTGAGCGTGCCAAGAAGCTCATAGATGATGGTCAAATCGGCGAGACTATATATGTTCTCTTCAAGATGGGCTTCCATGGCGGCGAGGAAACCTATGCTCCGAACAAGTCACCTCGTTTCAACCAGCCTTACGCTCATATGAAAGCGTTCCTAACGCATCCCCTAAGCGTGATGCGGTACTTCTGCGGCGAGATCAAGGATGTGCAAACATTTGCAACCAAACCCGGCTTCCGTCGCAATAAGAGTGATCTTTTGCTTTCTGTCAACAGTGTTCATGTGCGCTTTGCCGATGACTCAATCGGTTACCTGTTGAGCAATCGAGGAGATTGCGTGTGGGGTCTAGGT
>JAOAGX010000262.1 GCA_026415535.1 Armatimonadota bacterium
GTCTAAGACGCATTAAGATGTTTACCGAACGCACGGACGGGCAGGTTTATGTCTCATGCTTGGACATGGGCGGGGGGATGAACGTGGCTTTCACGCTGCTTGGTGGCGTCGAATTCTATATGATGAGCCATGACCACCCGGAGGCTCTACACCATCTTTCTAGCTTAATTACCGATTGTTTTATTCTGTTTGCGGAGGAGTGCATCAAAGCGGCTGGCGGCATCGAGCACGTGACATCGACCGATTTCCCATACATTTGGCAGCCTGAAGGTCGAAAGGGTCACTGTTCCGATGACATATGTGCGCAGTTCTCGCCTGAGTTCTTTAACCGATTTAGCAAGCCTTATAACAATCGTATCTTTGCCCGATTTGGAGGAGGAATGCTCCACAACTGCGGCCCCAACCCGTGCGCCGGAGAGTACCTGTCTCACGATCCTCCGATCAAGGCCGTCGACCTGGCTTACGAATTCTCAAAGAACGATCTTCCGGCATTCAAGAAAGCTTTCGCCGGCAAGGGGATCATATACTTCGGCTTGCCGCCGGATCCGTCCGAGTACCGGAGGATAATGGAGTTCCTTACGCCCGACGTGGTAGTGATTCCGGAGGTTACAGTCTCGCCCGACCAGGATGTAAGGGGTCTCTATAATGCTTTTCTCGAAGTTGCCCGCGAGTATGCGGCGCGGATGAACTGGCTCGAGTAGCCGCACCTTTTCCAGTCCAAGGGTTGGCTTTAGGTGTTGATTCGCACACTTGATTAGTGGCGAATACTCTTGTCAAGGCAATCACTCCAACCTGAACTTATGCTTTCGGCTCACAATCTGTGCGTAAGGTCGTGGATAACGGCTAGGCGTCCGTCTAGTTTTCAATATAACTGGAATCACGCGTGCTATGTCTGTCCCAGGAATGTGCGTGCGCACGATTTTTTCAATGGTCGCGCCTAGCTGGCTGATTGTCGGCCTGGCGGCATTGATTTCGGTGTCCGATTTAGGTCCTTTAGTAGCTACAACTAGTCCTCCTGGTCTTACCAGCGCCAAACATAGCTCTACAAGAACAGGCATTTCGGCTAGAGCGCGGGCATAGACGAGATCGTATTGCTCACGGTATGCCACATTACGCCCTAGTTCCTCTGCGCGGGCATGAATTGCTTTTGCTTCTTTGAGGCCCAGTTCTTGGATTACATTTGCGATGAACCCGATCTTTTTTTGGGTGGCGTCGACTAGAGTCAGCCTCAGATCCGGTCGCGCGATCTTGATCGGAATTCCTGGAAAGCCCGCGCCGGTTCCCACGTCTATCACGTTCGCTCCGATACCAACCTCTTGGGACCAAAGGCACAAGAGCGAGTCTAGTAAGTGGTTAACGACTATTGCATGAGGATCGGTTATTCGAGTGAGATTAAACTCGCGGTTGGTTTCGACCAGTAGGCGCGCAAATTGGTCGAACTGCGTGAGCTGAGCAGCGGACAGCTCGATGTCGAGTTCGGATGCCCCAGTCTTGAGCAAATCGAGTGGCAGAAAAGACATTTCAAAATATCATAGCACCAACCCATTTGAACTGCGGTGCTTTAGCGACGCTTTAGAGTCAGGTTGTTGCGAAAAAGGCTTTTCTAAGGTTGGAAGATTCTTTGCTGCGCTCAGAATGACTGACAATCCGACTGTTACATCATTGTCAGCAAAACGAAGAATCTGCGCTTTGCGAGAGTAAGCAAACATTCTAAGTTTGTAAGTTTGCCTCAGCCGCGCGAGCCGTGCTAGTATGGTCGAGGTAACTAGTTTCCGGAGGTACTTTCAGTGCTCCAACGATTAAGCCAACATCGCTTCGGCCTAGCGTTATTGGTCGTCTTCTTAGTAGCGTCGGCTTCCCTGGCTGAGGATGCTCCAAAAAGCATTATATTGTTGATCGGCGACGGTATGGGGGTCGGGCACATTACAGCGGCCAGATGTGCCGGCCCGGGTCGCGACGGCAGGCTTGCGATGGACAATATGCCGGTTACCGGGCTTGCCATTACCCATTCGGCCAATGCTCTTGTTACAGATTCAGCTGCTGCTGGGACTGCTCTTGCGACGGGTGTCAAGACCACGAACGGCACGATCTCGCAAACGCCGGACGGCAAGCCCTTGAGAAGCATACTCGAAGTCGCGCGCGACATGGGCAAGTCGACGGGGATCGTATCAACAGCCTTTATTACCGACGCGACGCCAGCGGTCTTTGTTGCACACGTTTCCAGACGAAGCCAGAGGGAAGATATTGCTACTCAGATGATTGCTTCTGGTGTGGACGTAATTCTCGGCGGCGGAAGGGAATACTTTGTTCCAAAGTCTGCCGGGGGCGGACGCTCGGATGATCGGAATCTTCTCGACGAAGCTCGAAAGCTTGGATTCGAGGTTTTCGAGACCGCCGAAGCTATGAACTCAAGCATATCGGATCGTATTATCGGACTGTTCGCGCACGGTTCGATGACCAGCCGACGCCCCGAGCCTACCATCGCTGAAATGACGTCTAAGGCCATCTCGGTTCTTGCACGAAATCCCAAAGGTTTTTTCCTGATGTCTGAGGGGGCGAAGATCGATTCTGAAGCTCACTCAAACAATGCCGATGGTGTGGTTAGAGAGATCCTAATGTTCGACGAGGCTGTGAAAGTAGCGCTCGACTTCGCAAAGAAGGACGGCTCGACGCTTGTCTTGGTGACCGCAGACCACAGTACTGGCGGGATGTCGGTTCAGGAGCCTAGTAAAGAGAACCCCAAGTTCACTGCTGGCTGGACCTCGGGTGGCCACAGCGGCGACATGGTTCCAATCTACGCCTTTGGTCCGGGATCCGAGCTTTTCACCGGCACTCACGACAACACCGAGATACCCAGGCTCATGGCGAAGTTGTGGGGAAAAACGTTGAACTAGTTAGTTTGTCTTGTTTGGAATGCAAGCGATTGATGTGGGAGTAGGACACCGCGTCTGGCACGCAGAATTTTCTATCAGCTTAGGGATAGCGGTTTGAAAAAGCAAGTTCACGAGATCAGAGATCCAATACACGTCTTTATTAAGCTCGACAGCGACGAGCGGCGCGTACTGGACTCTCGTCCGATTCAACGGCTTCGCCACGTCCATCAGTTAGCTCTTACTTACTTAGTGTATCCTGGGGCAACCCACATGAGG
>JAOAGX010000263.1 GCA_026415535.1 Armatimonadota bacterium
CTCTGAATACTCTCCCCATAACACGTTGCCTCCCTATACTTAGTTGTGTCAAAATTAGCATAGGCCGGAGATGTTTCGGCCTCGTTTCGCATCGATTACGCTTTCGTTGCCATGGCGTTGTGGTCGGAGACCTTTGACGAAACCCGTTGTTAGCAACGAAGACTACTACCTTTACCTCACCACACTAACATAAGAGCATCCAAGCAGACTGCTCAATTCTTGCCAAGGCCAGTGTTCTGTTGGAATCCGCTCGGATGGTCCCGAGAACTGCGAGGCTGTTGCAATAGGACGCAACAACATGTTTCCGGATATTCGACGTCGGCATACCTCAACCAAGCAGGAAAATTGCCGGCGAATCGCTCGTTGCAACAACCTAATCACGTCTCGTGTTCGCAATCCGTTAGAAAGCAAAAGATAGCGTAAGGCCACCAATGAACTGGTTCGGACGTGACACGTTCCTTCTTAGGTTCCGGTCGAGCACGGCAGAATAGCTCAGCGACGGGATAATGCTGAATTTGTTGTTGATCTTGATCGGTGCGCTCGCCGACACAAGCAAGTCAACAAAAGCCTTCTTATCTACCCCGAAGTAGAACTTGTTGTAGTCTGACGTGCCATAACCGATCCGGCCCGAAATGTTCAGAGTTTCGAAACCTTTACGCGTATCCCCCAAGCTCAGCTCGCGGCTAAACGCCGCGCTGACATAGGCTCCTTCAGCTTCGTCGAGGTCGTAGTTCACACCGAGTACCGGGGATAGGTTCCCGGCAAAAGCCGCGCTCACAAAGATCTCCGATGTGCTTGCAAATCCGGTGTTCGGAAAAGTGTAGTGTACAAGTCCAACGGTCACGGACGCCACTCCAGCAGCAAAGCAATGGCTCAATGTATGATCTATCTCGGTAAAAGAACCGGCCCGATCGCCGTAGCCAATATCTTCGCCCACGCTTGTCGTGTCCATGCTTGCCCACAAGTTGTATGACAGCCCAATTTGATGGGACACGGTTATCGACGGCTGTAGCGCCGGGTCTGGATTTAAAGTTAAACCGCGCCAGACGTATTTGCTTACATATGCAAGCTCCGCTTTGAAGTTCAGGGGAGGGGTCGAACTCTCCGAATCCAACTCTTGAGCCTGTCCAGTCTTGGCTAACCAAGCAAACGCACAAATCATTAGACAGCCCAAAACGATCGCACTTTTAGATTTCATTGTTTAGCCTCCTAGAACGCTGAAGAGTATACTAGGCTGGCCAACTAGGCCGAGTTTGGAGTGCGCGGTCTCAGTCGCGCCTTTACAAACAGCGTGGCGGCGTTTATACCGGCCGGACGTGATAACGGATTCCGCTACACTGTTGATACAACCATTGTGGGCTGGGGATGTTTCGAGATGATTACCAAGTAGTTAAGCAGTAATGTCCAGGCTATTACGTGTGGAAAAGAGTCTTGGAGGATCTAGGGGGGAAGCCAAAGGTGAAAATACCACTTATATTTACATACAACCTAGCTTATTGGTGTAGAGTGTGGTGTAGCTTTTCGGGAGCGATTACACGAAATACCTGAAAAACTTGCCTTATTACACCTTTGCTACGTCGGCCTACGGGCACACTGCTCTTGTGCTTAGTACTTGCCGAACTCTACGAGGGCATCAAGCATGGCCTTGGCGTTTTCGAGGGGCACGTCCGGCATAATCTCACCTCTTCCTACAAGGCCGCCTTCAGGCAGTCCGAGAACCTCAACGACTTCTCTGACGTGTTCGCGCACTTGCTCCGGCGTACCAAAAGGCAGGATATATTGCCTATCGAGGTCCATAAAAACTGCTATTCTGCCTTTTGTAAACGACGCAAGTTCGCGTATGTCCAAGCACGAGAACTGAGGCCGTAGGATATCCACGCCGATCTCGATCAGGTCAGGTAATATCGCCATTATCTGACCATCGCTGTGAAACGAAACCTTGGCGCCGTGAGAATGGCATGCCTCAAACATCTTGGCGTACCTAGGCTTAAAGAATTCACGCCACAATGCAGGGCTTATCATAAGTCGGTCCTGTGTGCCCCAATCGTCGGCGAAGCCTATGACGTCGACGCCCAGAGCCCCACCATAGGCAATTTCCGCCATATTTGCATCGACTATCATATCCGCTATGATGTCTAGCTCAGGCGCTCGTCGGGCGAAATCACACATCAGTTCCTCCATACCACGGAGCCACTGCATACGTTCAAACAGGTTGAGTCCGCCAAGCCACGGGCCACTCCAAACTGTAATCCCAGCCCCTGTTGCCTTCACCGTCTCGACTTCAGACTTTCGTTTCTCGAACTCTGGTCCGCTGGGGTCAGAACCCTTCGGCGGATGGTAGGTTCGAAGGTTCGATAGATCGTCCAGGGGATGGCGGGTAGAAATACCCAGAATACCCTCGTATCGGCATTCCCATGTTACCCCCCAAGGATCAACATCCGAGTAGTAATAGTTGGGGTCGAGGTCTCGCTTTTCCTGTTCGTGCAGCTCGAACACGTCAGGTCCGAAGTCGTTTGGATACTGGCTAAGCAGATCAACCAGGTCTTGTCCATGTTTGATAAACGCTCCCGGGTAGACTGCCTGCTCTATCGGCATTCTGTCCGGATGACGGAACTCGAAACAGCGTAGTATGCGCTCTCTTTTGGTCATCTGGGTGCGTCTCCGTGCAAACCGATTTTGCAGTTGGTGATCACGTTAATGCTTTCAGCAGGCACTTCGATTGTGAGCTCGTTCCTTTTATTTCGAGTCACCCGGCCCTCCAGAATCGAGGTAGGAAGCGAACGGTCGTAGTAGAAATGCTTCCATGATCCGTCTACCTGTATTCCTTTCCATCTCAGTATGACGCTCTTCTTCGAACGGCCGGAGTTGACAAGCAGAACGGTTTCGAAGCCGGAAGGCGACTTCAGTGTCACCGCCTCAACTCGTTTAGTGCCCAACTTGTCCTCGCTGCCCGACACCTGAGTCTTTATCACGGCTGAGCCCGGGGTTGTCCACCTCGTAAGTGCTGCATAGCCCCAATAGAGGCTGTCGCGGACCACTAACTTGCCGTCTACAAGACCAAACGGCTCGAACTGCGAGCTCCACTGGTTGCCGCTGCCTGTGGCAAGGTCATTGTACTGCCACCGGAGAAAGCCGTCTACACCGG
>JAOAGX010000264.1 GCA_026415535.1 Armatimonadota bacterium
ACTTTTGGGGAGGAAGATTTGGAACAAACCGCGAGATACTACGGTACTGGTCATCGGAAAAATGCAACTGCGCGAGTGTGGCTCATGCCGGGTGACGGTACGGTTACCATAAACGGCCGGCCAATGAGCGAATACTTGGGCCGAAAGGCGTTGGAACTCCTGGTGTTGCAGCCTCTTGAGGCTGTAGGCGCGGCTGGATCTTTTAACGTGATGGCTTTGTGCAAAGGAGGGGGAATTGCTGGCCAGGCGGGGGCCATTCGGCACGGAATTAGCGAAGCTCTGTTGCAAGTAAGCCCCGACATGCGTACCCCGCTACGCAGGCAGGGATTTCTTACTCGGGATCCAAGGGTCAAGGAGCGAAAGAAATATGGTCGCAAGAGGGCGCGAAGAGGCTTCCAGTTCTCGAAGCGTTAATCTTGTGTGGGGGACGATCGGGAAAAGCGGCGCTTCTTCAGCGCCGCTTTTCCTTTCGATAACCCTGATGGCAGCTCTTTGGTCGGTGAGGCAATGTTATGGTTACTCCAAAGGTTTTTGTGACCCGCAAGATTCCTCAACCTGCGCTGGATATTATCTCCCGTTCCTGCGAGATGGATCTGTGGACGGATGAACTACCTCCGCCACGAGAGGTACTTCTCCAGCGCGTTAAAGGATGTCATGGGATACTCACGCTGCTGACGGACCGGATTGATGAGGAGGTAATGGATGCGTCACCGTGCCTGAGAGTGATTTCGAACTACGCTGTTGGCTATGACAATATCGACCTTGCGGCTGCAGATAAGCGGCGAATCCAGGTTGGCAACACTCCTGGAGTTCTGACGGAGACTACGGCTGACCTTGCGTTTTCGTTACTACTCGCCGTCGCTCGGCGGATTGTGGAAGCTGACAGGTACACCCGATCAGGCGAGTGGCAGACTTGGGGGCCTACTCTTTTACTTGGGCAAGATGTCCACCATTCTACGCTCGGTCTAGTCGGGTTTGGTCGTATAGGACGTGAGGTAGCCAAACGTGCTCGCGGGTTCGATATGAAGGTTCAGTACTTCGACACTGTGCGCAACGAGCAGGCTGAAACCGAACTTGGAGCAAGCTTCGTAGACCTGGAAACTCTTCTTGCTACAAGTGATTTCGTATCAATTCACGTGCCTCTTACCGAAGCTACTCGTCACCTGATTGGTGAGCGAGAATTACGCCTTATGAAACCTACGGCAATTCTGGTCAACACTTCGCGTGGGCCAGTAGTCGACCAATCTGCGTTATACGCCTCGTTGAGAGACGGTCGTATCGCTGGGGCTGGGCTTGATGTCTTTGAGCATGAGCCTATTGCGAAGAATGATCCACTTCTAAGCCTCAAAAATGTTGTGGCAACTCCTCACATTGGTTCGGCGTCTGTTAACACTCGCACCAAGATGGCCTTGATGGCTGCCGAGAATTTAATAGAGGGTGTCAACTGTCGTCCGATTCCTTACAAAGTTAATCCCGAAGTCGACTCCGACTTTCGATGTTGTGGGCTTGACTGAGCTTTAGCATCTTGTGTTAGGGCTATCCGTAAAATTACCTGATTTTCCGTGGTTAGGAGGTTGTATTGCCATTGATGGGGAATACATAAGTGTCCGACAATTGGTGCGGTGATGGGGTTTGGGCTGCTCCTTGCGGTCTCTGGCGGATCGCGAAGTCAGCACTCACCGGGGGATCGGGAAGGTCCGTCACCCATTCCGCGGCGCCGCCGTAAAGCGGGCATCGGACGTGGAGCCAGAAGCATACAGGGAAGTTCGGGGCAACTTCGATTCCCGTGGCCTGGCTCTCTTGTTGTACGCAGGTATTACACGGATTCTCATCGAAGCATTTCCACGTGAACGAGACCACCCGCGAGTTTGTGGTCGAGAACGGGGGAGGCGAACGGCTGGACATCTTCCTAGCTGATAGAATCGAGAGTCTCTCACGCTCGACCATACGCAAGCTTATCGATTCCAACCACGTACTCGTCAACTCCTCTCCGTCGCGTGCCAGTTACAAGGTTGCACTTGGTGACAGGATTAGGGTTACCATACCGCCGCCTGAACCGCCCGACATCCTACCGGAGGAAATTGCTCTTGATGTCGTCTATGAGGACGATCATATCATCGTCGTCAACAAGCCCAAAGGAATGACTGTTCACCCCGCACCTGGTTCGAGGCACGGTACTTTGGTCAATGCTATCCTAGCGCATTCAAAAAGCCTGTCTGGTGTTGGGGGAGTAGAGAGACCTGGAATTGTCCACCGACTCGACAAGGACACTTCGGGGTTGTTAGTGGTTGCCAAGACCAATCAGGCACATGCTTCGCTTCAAGAACAACTGCAGAAACGTACTGCCGAACGCAAGTATATTGCGCTTGTCTGGGGCGAGACCAAGTTCAACCAGGCGGTTGTGGACGCTCCGATTGGTCGCCATCCGACAGATCGCCAGCGAATGGCCGTTATCAAAGACACTGTTCGCTATACGGCTCGAGATGCAATAACTAACCTGACCGTGCGCGAGCGATTTGTCGGTTTTACTCTCTTGGAGGCCAAGTTGGATACCGGTCGAACACACCAAATCCGCGTCCATTGCGCGTTTATCGGACACCCGGTGGTTGGTGATCCTACTTATGGGGGCACGACTCGCTCAATTCCTGCGTCTTATGATAAGCAGGGTCGCCGCGAGCTTGAGGTATTGATCGAACGTTTGCAAGGCCAGGCGCTTCATGCTTACTCGCTGGCTTTCGATCATCCCGTGATAGCTGAGCGGCTTTCGTTCGAGGTGCCTGTGCCTGGCGATATGAAGGCTCTGCTGGACTGGTTGAGGGAGCATTCGGCTCGATGAAAGTCGGCGACGTAGCGAAAATGCGCAAGGCGCACGCGTGCGGTTCATTCGATTGGAAGATCGTGCGGATCGGGGCCGATATTGGAGTTAAGTGTGTCAAGTGTGGCCGAAGATTGCTGATGGAGCGGTCTTATTTTGAGAAACGAGTGAAGTCAATTTCGTCGTCCGAAAGTCGCTTTGGGTAAGATAAGTTTGCCGAGCTTTTATGTGCGCAGATTCTCTCGATGCTGCGCTTTTTCGATGCAATACGTGACCTTATTTGGTTGAGGTCGCTACCTACACATCTCCTCATAAATAGTATAGGGC
>JAOAGX010000265.1 GCA_026415535.1 Armatimonadota bacterium
GAGATGTGTATAAGAGACAGCCCCTGAGCCGTTATGAGCAATGTATGTTGAGCGTCGTGGATGTCGATCACGTAGCCCGGTGCTCCCACAGCCTTCATGATCGACATCGTGTTTCCCGTGCCGAGGTTCCACTGTCCAGTGATTGGAGGCAGGATCGTTTCATAGACGAATGTCAGAACGTTTCCTTGTATATCTAGCACCTTCATCTTGTAGTAATTGGTGTCTCCGGGCATCTGGCCCTTGAACAGAATCACCGTACCGGCTTGTATTGGAATATCGTTCGAAAGGCTATATCCGTCATCGGGAGCCTGGGTGATAGCGGCGTAGTCGTTTGTGGATACCATAGCTGGCGAATGGTTGGGCTGGATTGACGGTGGTGACACAATGAAGGCAAAGTCAACCGGTGCTCCATCGAACATCACGCCATTGGCGAAGATAAATCCCATTCCTGGTCCGTTGGATGCTGTTCCCGAGATTTGTGAGCTGCCGACGAGCGCGTATGTACTAAAGTGGTTTACTTGGATGCTGGCGGTCGTACCACTGGTGTTTACTGTTGCAAGGCCGAAGTTGTTCCATCCCGTACCGCCTGAATTCAGAATGAGCACTACGAGTTGTGCTCCGACCGGCTTCGCTTTGGGCAAGGGGAAAGTAATCGTCGCGGGCGAAGAGAAGTTGGTACCAGCCGGGCCGAATGTAGCCGCTGCAAGCAATACGTTACCCCCACCTAGCGGGGTTGGAAGTGTCGATACCGTGTGAGTAGTGATCTGGATAGTGGTGTTGGATGCCAGCGCACCGGCCGGAATGCTCACCTTGATTTCCTTGCCTGTGCCGTACGGCGCGCTAACTATTCCGCCTGTAGATGCTGTGATCATCTGACTTACCGTACCACTGCCGCTCGGAGCTACCGGGGTATTCGTTTTGCCACCACCTCCGCATCCTGCAAGCGCTGCGATTGCCGCCAGACCGATCATTAGTAGCTTTCTGTGCATTTCTGTCCTCTCTTTCTGCGGGCCTATTTATAATGTGAGGTCCCCGCTCTAACTTTGTTGGGTTGTTGCAATAAGCGCGTTTTCGGGCGATTTTCTTGCCATTTGAGGAGCATCAAGTCGCCAAAAGCGTTTGGTTTGTGGCCTATCCGGACAACCTCAACTTACGTCTCGGACGCAGCCAGTTACCAAAACGGTCGCCTGGCAACCGCAGATATGGCAGCGGACGAGATTCAACCCTATTTATCTCACGTAACGCTCCCTATGTCAACAGAAAGAATTAGAGATGTATGTTCAGTTTTGAGTGCGGATTCTTCGATTTGCTCAGAATAACGCGCCTGCGAGTTAGTTGTTGTGAATTGCAGTGCGTGTCTTGCCGAAAATCTGATACGAGAAAACGGCTAGCGGGAGGTTTGTTCGATGAGTTTGAGTTGGTTAGAGAATATCTGGCCGGACGAAACGCGAGACTCCGAAGATCCGCTTGGGAGTTTTTATTGTCCGTACACCAACGCGTCTGTGTGCGCGGTTATGGCGAAAGGCTGGCAGCCGCAGGAGCTATGTCGCACCTTGGAGTGCGACCAGCTGAGATATATCCGTCCAAGATCAAGACATAGACGCCACAGGCGTGCCGCTTGACAGGATGCGTGGAAGGCTATGTCCGCAGTTTCTGAATATACTGTGCCGTAGCCGAGGCGGCGCGGGTATGAAGGCGACGCCGTGGTATGACGGCGTTTTTTTCTGCTCGACGCAAAAAAAGCCGAGCCGCCGAAGCTGAATTACCACTGAGTAGAAACCGGCGCGCGACCCAAGGCCACTTTTCGCAAGGCCGTATTCAGGACGACTTCTAACGCCGCCAGTTCCTGATCGGCAGCAACTCCGCTTCGGAGGCTCGGGCGGAGCCCCGAGAGGCTCACGGCACAGCCTGGCTAAAGCTTGCCGTCACGTGCCTGCCTGCCCGGATGAGCCCAAAACTTTTGCGTTTCCATTGTTAAATGGTTGCCGATACCAAATTGTTTTCCTACATTAAGTTTGTGCCGCGAATCTCGTCGGTGCAGCGCTGTGTTTTATACCGGATTCGATAAGATCTGTACTGGTAGGCGGCGCACCAGCTAGCGGCAGGGTTGGACCACGCGGGTGGAGAATTGATTAATCGGCCTGTTTTTCATAGGTCTAGCAGGGCGAATTGTTCATTACTGACGAACGAGGATCATACTTTGACCGAAGAACTGTCAACACCGATTCTGCTTGATACTGACATAGGTTCCGACATAGACGACGCTTTGTGCTTAGCGTACCTGTTGTGTCAGCCCCGGTGTGAATTGTTGGGGGTGACAACTGTGACCGGGGAGCCGGACAAGCGTGCAATGTTGGTTGATATGCTTTGCCGGATCGCCGGCAGGAACGACGTTCCAATACACAGCGGGTCATACAAACCGTTATTTGGCCAACAGCTTCAGCCTCAAGCTTCCCAAGCTGTGGTACTTGAGCGATATCCGCACAGGCAGGATTTCGAGCCGTGTACGGCGGTCGAGTTTCTTCGGCAGACAATACGAAGGCGACCAGGCGAGATAACCTTGCTTACCGTGGGGCCTCTAACCAACATCGGGCTGTTGTTCGCAACTGACCCGGAGATACCTGGGATGCTAAAGCGACTGGTTCTTATGTGTGGAGTTTTCTCGACCGAACTTCCGGATTTGCCTGCGCGTGAATGGAACGCTATGGGAGATCCGCACGCAACCGCGTTGGTGTACGGAGCGCGTGTTTCGGATCATCTGTCGATAGGTTTGGATGTGACCAAGCGATGCGTTATGGACGCCGCTGCATGCCGAGAGCGTTTCAGGGGCGAGTTGCTCGGAGCTGTAGCGGAGATGGCTGAGGTGTGGTTCCGGTGCGCGGACCGGATAACGTTCCACGATCCTCTTGCAGCTGCAGTGATCTTCGACCCAGAAATATGCTCCTATCAAGCTGGTAAAGTCGAGGTGGACACTGAAACTGCCGATGGCGCGGGGACAACTGTATGGAATACTGACGTTGAAGACAAACCCAACCGAATCGCGGTTGGCGTCAACCCCGATCGCTTTTTTGATCATTATTTTTCTGTAGTGAGGTAGAAAAAAGCCTGTTGTCCGAACCGCGGACTTATAATG
>JAOAGX010000266.1 GCA_026415535.1 Armatimonadota bacterium
ATGTGTATAAGAGACAGCTGTTGCCGGGCTCATATCTGTCGTTGTAGAACAATACACTGCCCTCAGCACCATCAGCAAAACCTATTCGTCTGGCAGCCCCCGAAAGCCAACATACAAGCGCGCTTCGCAATAGTCCTTGTAGATCCAGACACACGTCGAAATCTCTGGAGCGCAGCTCGTTGCGCAAAAACCATAATCCTTTGGCGAAGTTCAGAACCCTTGAGGCCACACTCCGCCCTCTTGTTCGTTCCCACACTATAACGTCATCCAGGTAGGGATTCCCTATAACGATGTCTGCAGCTTTCTTTTCTACCACCCACGCAATGTAGCTTTGTGGAAAAGCCTTGCGTAAAGCCCTGGCAACAGGGGTAGCCATAAGTACGTCGCCTATGGCGCTCAGCCTTACGATCAAAATACGGTTTGCGCTTGCTGAGAGCTCCTTTCCGTTCACCTGTGCAGCGGAACGTAGTTCAGTTGACCCTTGAAGTGTCACCCACGACCTCGCGCGCATACTTCCAGCGGTCATGCAACCAAAGCCACTGGGAAGGATTAGAACGAATCTCCCGCTCGATTACAGCTGTTAGCAGGCTGGTGAGAGATTTTATATCCTCTTCCTGGTCGCCCGTTGGCGAAAACTCTATCTGTGGATATATGACGAGTCTATATTTGTCGTCGCACAGCCGACGTGCGAATAATGGCACGATCGGCGCCCCGGATCGGAGCGAAAGGAAAGCAGGTCCTGTAGGAGTTGCTGCCAAACGGTTGAAGAACATAACTGGTATTCCCTGGAAGTCGTTCTGATCTGGCAATATGCTAAGTATTTCGTTGTTTTTGAGGCGGCGGAAAGCGCCAATGAGGGGTTGGTCTTTATCAAACACTTTATACCCAGCAGACTCGCGAATACGAGTGGCGATAGTTGTCATTCCTGGGTCGTCACTATCGCGGGCTATCACGTTGACCGGATATCCCAAAAGGACCAGCTTTCGAGCCAGCAGTTCCCAGTTTCCGTAATGGGCTGTAACAGCTATGCAGCCTTTTCCTCCGGCGAGCGCAGCATCAAGGTTTTCAAGACCGTCAACCTCGACCATCTGATCTATTTTCTCTCTACTCATAGATACTAGCCGAAAGAACTGAAGGCTTTCACGAGCAAAATGCTTGAAGACTTCCCTTGCCAGCTGCCTAATCTCGTCGGGCGACTTTTCGGAAGCGAACGCAGCCGTTAGATTCATTATCGCTGTAGTTCGATAACGCTTTGAAACAAGAAAGAACAAGCAACCCAGTAGATTGCCCAAATATCTAACTGCTCTCGCAGAAAGGAGCCGCGACGCCCTTGAAAGTCCCCAAAATATAACCCTGCCGAGCAACTTGAGCAACCGCTTTCGCAAAGGCAGCTGCTTAGTCCTTTCTGTTAAGCACTCTCTCGAGCAGTTCTGCGAATCGCTTTTCATCGTCAATTTCGAGCTCGATTTCTAGAACGTAAAGGTTCGGAATGGTACTTTTTCTTTCGAGACGGACTGCGTCTTTTGCAGTAGTGACCGCCGCCTCAGCGGTATGCACCTGCAGTCTGGATGCCAGGTATTCTAGCTCCTTAGCGGAATACATATGGTGGTCCGGGAAAGCAATAGCCTCACAAACTACTGCACCCAACGAATTAAGCATACTGAAAAACGACACCGGACTGCCGATACCGCAAAACGCAACGACTCGCCTACCACGCAACCATTCCAAGTCGATTGCTGAGGAATCGCTCGCCAACAACCGTTTGGGTCTGCGGCGGCACATGAACAACTCAGCGTTCGGTGCCAATTTTGACAACAGCTGCTTCAAGTTGCTGCTCCCGTGATGATGTGTAACCGTACTGTTTATGAGCAGAGCTTGTGCTCTTCGCAGACCGCAGATTGGTTCGCGTAAGTCGCCCATCGGCATTACGTAACCGCTACCGAAAGGCCTCGCCTCATCGATTACTACTATATCCAAGTCGCGATGCAGCTGCCAATATTGAAATCCGTCATCCAACACGATCACACTGGGTTTGAATTTCTCGCAAGCCATTGAGCCGGCAGCGAACCTGTCTTTCCCTACGATAATGGGCACGCCGGACAAACATCTTGCTAGTAGCACCGGTTCATCTCCGCACTCCCGAACGGAACATAGAACGCTTTCGCCGTCGGAAACCACTGTACACCCCTCAGCCTTGCTCCCTCCTCCGCGCGACAAGACTGCTGGAGATTTCCCTGACGAGGCCAGCATGCGGCAAATTTTTTCAACCGCAGGTGTCTTGCCCGTTCCGCCGAACGTGAGGTTTCCAACGCTTATCACAGGTACAGGGAGGATTTGCCGTTTGCGCAACCCACACCGGTACGTCCATAGATATGCAGCCAGTCCAACGCGATAAAGCGCGGATAAGGGCCACGCTAATCCCCTAAAAATCCAGGAGAAAAAGCCCTTCTCCTCGCCGACGATAACTCTCTCAAAGTATCCCCTAGCCGACTCGCAACGTGACTTATTTACAGACAACGCAACTGAAGTTCTTGGGTTTGGCACAGGCAATGAACTCTTTCTAAGATTCGCGCTGCGCTCGACGCAGCAGTTGGGCTAATGCTTCTGCGGTTCGTCTAGAGGCTCCCGCATTGGCTGAAATCAGTTGGGCACAGCGCATGCTGATATCCGACAGTAGTTGTCCATCCGCCAGAAGTCGTACCAGTTCATTAGCAAGAGCTTGAGCATCGTGCACTTCGAAGCCAACCCCACTCTTTTTCGCCTGGGATACGATGTCCCTCTGTTTGAAGGTATAGGGCCCGAAAATTACGGGCTTGCCCTGCGAAATTGGCTGAAGTATGCTGTGACCGCCTTTTGGGATGAGGCTCCCGCCGACAAATGCAACGTCGGCAACCGCATAGACTCTACCCAGCTCGCCAAACGTATCGAGGATTATGATGTCTTCCTTACCAGTGACGGTCTCCGGTTGACTGCGAAAACCGCAGGAAAGACCCAGACCGACAGCCAAATCACGGATCTCCTGCTTGCGCTCGAGCTGCCTCGGAGCGACTATTAAACGCAAGTTGGGGCACACTCTACGTGCCGCAATGAACGCCCCGATTACTGGCCGGTCCTCTCCTGGGT
>JAOAGX010000267.1 GCA_026415535.1 Armatimonadota bacterium
GGGTCAATCTCGACAACGTCCATAATGATATTCGGAGAGCACGTCTCGATCCCTCGGGCTACATCGCCACCTCCTAGGCCGATTACCAGCGCACGCTTCATGTCCTGCTTGTATAGGATCGGGGCCATTAACATCCCAGTATATTCAGTCGAGTGGTGTGTAATGTCGTGCAGGTTCATTGAGGTTTGGGGGACCTTAAATCCTGCCTCTCCAAACGTCAGTAGGCGAACGTCGCCTTGTTGGGTGACCTGCACACGATGATATGCGGTCTCGATGTTTAGAAGAACCTGTTCACCTTTTGCCCCTGCGTATTTTTTGAGTTCGGCTTTGGCAAGTCTCTGGCCCTCCGCAATGCGCCTAGCCAAAGTAGACGGAGGATCGTCACTAAGTTTCTGTCCGATTACGGTACGCCGAAAGACATCTGGAGTAGTGGAAACGAATCGGCGGGGCGAATAGCTCATAACGACCAAGCTGCATATGGTAAATATCACGCTCAGCGCAATCGCCGTTCGCCCGCGCATCGAAAGTGCAACAGCCGACATGATCCCCGCTGCAGCCGCCATTGCTCCTCCGCCGAGAGCAACTCCGTTGAGCGAATAAGACGGGATCAATACGAACGAAGTCGCAAGACTGCCTATGAAGCTGCCGACGGTTGATACGGCGTAAAGCGTTCCGGCACGACTGCCTACCTCAGAACGCGCCGAGGTTGCCAGGTGAACGGCGTAAGGCGCGATCATGCCGGCCAAAATCATCGGCGGAGCGTATAGTATAATCGACGCCAGAAGCGCGCCCCACCGCACATCAATCGCGGCCTCGCTCAACGTGCAGTTGAGACGGTTCTGGTAAAGAACGGACACCGCAACCAGACTGCCGGCAACCACAAGGACTAACGCGGGGACCCAATGCGACGGCCACTTTTGTGTCATCCGACCTCCAGCGCCATACCCGATTGCCAACGCCAGGAGGAACACAGCTATCACGCTGCCCCAAACAAAAATCGAGTTCCCAAAGAACGGCGTCAACGCTCGCGCCCCGACCAACTCGGTCTGCATAATAAACCAGCCCGTGAAGAACGCCAGAACCCAAAGTGGAACAATTCTGGCTGCAGTTGCGTGATAAACCTTAGATTCCGTCTTCATTAGCAATAATCATCACTATGGATTGACTCTTCAAAATCCTATACCGGCATCAGATACAAGTCAAGCTACTCGTTGCACATTGCGCTTGACATAGGATAATCGTCGCGCTAAGATAACTAGTAGCGAACGGAGACAACTCCTATGAGTAGGGTGTCGAGCAAGTTCGGAAAACTCATAAAAGAGTTTTTGGTGCGCAATGGGCTTACGTTCCGAGGAGCTGCCCTGCAAACCGGCATAAGCGCAGCCTATTGGAAGGACATGTCAGATGGCCGCGTGCCATCCGAAGAGGTGATCCAAAGGATTTCCGCAGCTTTCCACGATTTAGACGAAAACGAGCTGCGTCTGGCGGCTGGTTACTCGGTTAAACCGGACAACATTGACGCTGTGCAGGCGGTCGAATTCGCCTTGCGCGGTCACAAGGGCATTCCCCCCGAAGGCAAGCGACAGATTCTCGATTTCGTGCGGGAAATTGAGGAACGTTACTGCAAGACTCAGGACCGCCAAAAGTGAGCCGCCTTCACTTCGAAGACGAGGCGGAGCTTTATGCTCACAAGGCCTGGAAGACTCTGCAACTTGAGCCGCCTGTCGACCTTTTGAAGGTGGCTTCGAGGCTCAAGATTGTAGTCGAGGAAAGAGAGTTCGTGCCCGAAGTAGACGGACTTTACTTACGTCTGCCCGGCGCTCCGCCAGTGATTGCTGTTAATACAAGCTACGTTAAGCCTCTGTCACGGAGAAGATTCACTATAGCACACGAAATAGGGCACCATCTGCTCGCTCGTCGAATTTCACCTCATCGCCGACTTTACTTTATCGACACGCCTAAGACGCGCCGAACAGTAATGGAACGCGCCTGCGACCGGTTTGCGGCGCTGTTGTTGATGCCGGAAAACCTCGTGAGGCAATACTTTCGCGAGCTTGCGGCAAACGAGAGCAAGCGTGTGGCAGTGATGTCATCAAGGTTCGGAGTATCGGCTTGGGCGATTCGCAGACGTTTACGAAAGTTGGGGCTGGGAGTATACTCTCGCCATCAATCGTCTACATCGTTTTAACTATCCTATTCCGATCGTCCACCAACACTACTTTGCGCTGAACAGGTTCGTCCGTGAGACAAAACGCTGCAATGATTATTTTGTCGCCAACGCTGCACTTCAGCGCGGCTGCACCGTTGAGGCATACCATTCCACTCCCCCGATCAGCAGGAATGGCATATGTTTCGAGGCGCTCACCGTTCGTCACGTTCCAGACGTGCACAAGCTCTCCATCGATTATGCCTGCCGCGTCCAGCAGATCCTGGTCGACGGTTATGCTGCCGATATAATCTACCTCGCACGCGGTGACCGTCGCGCGGTGAATTTTACCTTTACAAATAGTGAGTAGCTTCATCGAATATAAGTATAGCAGAAGCCGAAGGTCCCATTCAACGCTGTATCCTAGTAGATTCTTGCAATAAGCAAGTATTCGACAATAGGCGTTATCCTGAACATAATCACGTCATCCTGAGCGCAGCAAAGGATCTCAGCACGACTCGCAGATTCCTCGCTGCGCTCAGGATGACGTATCGTGACGCCAGATAAATGCTAGATTCTTCGCTCCACTTAGAATGAAAGCGTACCAATGACGGCGTACTCAACAATTGCCGAAAAGTACGGTTTACCCAAACACCACGACTGCGGAAAACGAAGGGCGAGGCCCTTGCTGACCGGCACGATATCTTACATTTCTACAAGCGCAATGTCCGCGCCATCGCGCGTAGTTACAACAGGAACGTACACGATGTCGCCTGCGCGGCGTAGGGTTCCGTTAACGTATGTGTCATAATCTAAAGTCAGCTTGAGAACCGTTCTGATACCGACCACTCTGACGCGAGATCCGACAACAGGTAACGCTGCTCCTGGCTTACAGGAAATGCGCAGGCCGATGTGAGGATTTCCCATAGGACCTGTTCCGTCCAACAGCCGGGATCCGTCAGCTATGTAGAAT
>JAOAGX010000268.1 GCA_026415535.1 Armatimonadota bacterium
GGCCTACACTGGGACGTGCACGGTCCGTGGAAGGCCGGCGGCGACCTAGACAAATACTGGACTGATTACTGGAACGGCATTGACGCCCTGTTTTGCTCCGAAATGGGGCACCCAGGCGCAAGTTCGGCGGAGTTGATCCGACGCTTCGCAGGCGAACTCGATCCGATGCCTGCAAATTATCAGAATCCTTTGTGGCGTCGACCACTGACCTGGTGGATCGAATGGGACGAGTTCGTCCGCGAGAAGGGACGTGAGCCCGAAAGTCTTGATGAATACGTCGAGTGGAGCCAGGCTAGACAAGCCAAAGCCCTGTCAATCGCAGTCAGAGCGCTAAAGTCGAAGTTTCCCAAGTGCGGAGGATCTCTGATCTGGATGGGACACGACTGCTTTCCCTGTACTGCCAACACGTCGATCTTGGACTTTGAATGCAATCCAAAGCCGGCAGCCACAGCTTTGAGCAAGATCTGGCGTGGAGAGTGAATTATAAGATGAGTTCTAAGGCGGGATCCTCCCAAAGAGCCCAGTCGTAGTAGTACGAGCCATCGGATTCGGTGACTAGGGTAAGCATAACTGGGTCACCAGCGAGCTTGCCTAGTGAAACCTCAACCGGAATCCAGCCATCCTCCGGCAAAACGCGCTTCGACCATAACTCCCTGCCATTGAGCCATACCGCAAACCGAACTCCATCCGACTTGGCCTCGTCTGCCAACCCTACCGCCGTTTTCAGCAAAACTTCGACATTTCGAACCGGCCTAATGAAGTAGTGCAGCATTCGCATTCCACCATCGGGAGGATGCGCGAAGATCGCTTTGCGCTCGATACCGCCGCAGCTCGCCGGGGCCAAGTCAATCGACGGTTCCTCGGTAGCACGCTTTGTGAAACCAACTGCGGTAATAACCGCATTGATTTGCGGAATCTCAGAAAGCCTAACGTCGGCGGAGATTGGCGTTGGATCGAGCGACGTAATCATAACGGCTCCGCCTGCCGGAATTGCAACCGATTTCTTTTTCACCCCTTCCGGAGAAAACGGGACGGAAGCGTCCAAATCTAGGTCCCAATAAACCGGCGCAACTAAATGCTTAGCCCAATTAGGCACCACTACCTTGCAACGAGTTTCGTCGCTCGAAACGATGACTCGGAGATCGTCAACCACTCCCCAATCGAAGCTCGGGTCCCGCTTAGGCCCGGCAGACGCGGTAATGCGCACAGACACTCGTTTGCCCGAAAACCGTTCCAAAGGCAATGACAGATTCTCAGGAGCAAACGACCGCACAATAACCTTAGCTTCAATGCGCTCGCCGCAGCACTCAGCAATTGCCCGAAACACCACGCCGTCACTTTTGCCTTCAGCGCCGCTTTCCAGCCGACATTTTGCCGAAAAGATCACTGACTGTCTTCGAGGAATGTCGAGCGAGAACACGACCTCCGCCGATCCCACCCCTATCCCATCGCCTTTCCACTGCGGGTGCATAAACAGGCCCGAGCCGCGAGGATGAACTACTACGCCCGTGTGCTCGGCAATTTCGGACGTAAGCGGGCGCCGTTTGCCGGACGGCGTCAACCAATATGCTTCCGCTCGCGAGAGAAGCTCCGAAGAGCCGATCAATATGGTCGAGCCGCCCAATCGCGCAAACGCCAAGCTTGGCTCGAAGCAGGCTAGTTCGACCGGTCCGACATCTTCTTCGCATTCTATGTGAAACCTGCTCAGGTCTCTAGGTTCAGGAAAATAGACATAATAGCGCGAAGGGTCTAGGCCAAAAATAGTTTCTCGGTCGTAAAAAATCGCTCCGGGGATCGTGCCTGGAAGCTTTGCCGACCGAACTCCGGTTATAACGCGTACCAAATCCTCGACCGGCTTGAAATTCGCGTCGGTTTGACACAAAGCCCAGCCATCCGGAAGCGAAACATAAGCAAACGACTCACCAGATGCAGAACGATACGGAAAGTTAACGTGAGCAGGCCACGGACCATCTATACACGGATCCAGCCTATTCCTCTGGTGCGCGATGATCTCATCTAGAGCCTGCTTGACCGAAGGAGACGGTTCGGACAACATTTTGACATTTGGCCAGCCAAATCCTGGCAATACTCCCCAGTGGCGAAACGCATCCCGCCAAGCAAGTCTGTATTGATCATTTTCCGGGCTTCCGCTACCCAAGTAATCGTAGGGCTTCGTCCGCGAGCCAAAAAGGTAAGCGCATATCGGGTGTGTCTCCCTAATCGCACTGCGAGTCCAAGTCCTGTTTACGTGGTCAATACCGGCTACGTGACGCTGGGCGAAGGACTCGTGAATCATCGTCACTTCATTAAGCCCCTCGCCGCCTAATACAAGGTTGGGCAAGGCTGACTTGAGCTCTTTGTGCAGGAGCAGATTACCCTGAGCCATATTGAGGCCGTCAATCAGACCGTTGCGGTCGTTATAGATGCACAGGGTTTGGTCAAGGTGAATTGCATCCACCCCTGTCCGGCTCACCAAATCCTTCATCTTCGCGACGAAGAATTGCCTCCACCGACGTGAGGCGGGATTGATGTAGGCAAACTTAATAAGGTCTTTTCCGTTCGGCCACTCCCACCACTGCAGTTCGCCAGAGTAACGGTGCCTGACATGAAAACGCTTGAACCGCTCATAATCCGGCATCTTGGGATCGCAGCCAAAGTGATTCACATGGAGCATAACGCGGAATCCAAGCCGATGTGCTCTTTCTATGAAAGGCGCCAAATGGTCTGCAGGAGTGTAGTCAGGATAGTTGACATCGTAAGTATTAGTGCGCCAATTTGATACATAAAGCAAAGTCTGTTTGGGATCGATACCGGCCCCAACAAGC
This sequence comes from Armatimonadota bacterium, assembly GCA_026415535.1. Classification (GTDB taxonomy): domain Bacteria; phylum Armatimonadota; class UBA5829; order UBA5829; family UBA5829; genus CALJES01. Next base: position 2,826 of record JAOAGX010000268.1, read on the forward strand.
GCATCCAGCACGGCCGGATCAGTTCCACAGTGTATCTCGGCTCGGATTTCTCTGACCCAACTAGGTTCTTCGTTTGGATCCGGTTTAAATGTACGGCGGTGCCAGTCACGGTAGATCGAAGCACCATTCCTCCACTCGCCCAAATAGGGTTGTATTCGCCACTCGAGCGATTTCACGCTTCGCTTTCCCTCGAATGGAGCTTGGTTTTCAGATTCTAGGAGTATATTCCAGCCGGTTTTACCCCAACTGCCCACAACTTCTTGTAAA
>JAOAGX010000269.1 GCA_026415535.1 Armatimonadota bacterium
GTATTCGTGATCGCCCGAGCATGCCACGGTCCTATGACTCCACAGCCAATAACGCCAAATCTGATTTTTTCCGCCCGCATGATACGCTCCTTGAAGGAATTCTTTCTACCGGTATTATCTCTTATTCGGCTCTAAGCATATTCCTGCGCAAGAAGAAGCGTTACGAGGCATCAACCTACCTAAAACCCCAACTCGTAATGAGCAAAGATGCGTTCTTCCCCTTTTCCAAACGGAAACCAAAGAGGATAAAAAGCACAAAAGGCCGCCGGGGAGCGTACAACCCCGCGGGCCCCACCCCTCCGTTAAAAGGGACAGGGCCCGCGTGACGTTAAAAGCCGGGCGAACGTCTAACTGTCAAGCAAGTTGATACCGGTTATGCGGTCGAGGCAAACGTCCTCTACGTCGCCGATCAAATACGCGCCATACAAGGGCACGAACGTGACATCCTGCACTTGAAGATTTCGCGTAACCTGATCCCCATGTCGGTTCAAGTAAGTCACGGCACAACGTTTTCCCAAAAATTGCCTTGCCTCGGGTATTCTCATCGCTCTTGACTCTCTTCTAATGTATTTGTGCCGTTACTTGAGAAGTCGGCGCGCTGTGAGGATTACCTGTTTCGTCGGAATCCTGAAAGAGAGGAAGCAAAGTCCAGAAGCGTTTTTGGAGAGTTTCGTGAAACAAGGCGCGGGTTCTCCGCGCATTCTAAGGCCAAACCATTATTTCAACGCCAGTGTGGCAACTGCCCTCGTGCCTTTTCCCGGCTCGCTGGTGATCGCAAACGATCCGCCCGACTGCCTCGCGCGCTCCTCGACCCCAACCAACCCCAAATGGCCCTCGGAAGCTTTCTGAGATCGAATACGAGAGACGTCAAAGCCCACGCCGTCATCTGAAACCTCCAACACCAAGCTGCCGTCGGCAACGTTCACATTGACCCGAACATGTTTCGCTTTGGCGTGAGTAGCGGCATTGTTCAGCAGTTCGCGGGCGATCTGAAATCCGGCAAGTGCGACGCCCGGCGGTATCGGGTCTTCGGGCAGGTCGATGTTGATATCCGTATCGAATCCACCCCTTGCTGCGGCGTCCGAAGCGGTGCGCTCGATCACTTGTCTCAAACGGCTCGGCTCCGGTCCCATCAGCCTGAGCTCGCTCAGATAGGCCCTTACCTCCGCAAGCCCCCTCGTGGCAATCTGGTGGATTCGATCAACACCCTCTATCGCGCGATCGGAAGAATCCTTGGAGATTAGTATTTTGCAACGCTCGAGATGAAGCTTGATGGCCGCAAGAGTTTGTAGGAAGTTGTCGTGCAGGTCACGAGCGATACGCAGTCGCTCCTCAGAAGCTGCCGCCTCGCGCAGTCTTTCCCATAATAGCGCGTTTTCAATGACCGGCGCGGCCTGCGTCGCGATCAACTCCAAAAGCTGCAGGTCAGCATCCGAAAGTGGCCTATCCTTTCGATTGGCAACGTAGATCACCCCAACCGGCGTTGCCCGAACCATCATAGGAGCTGCAGCGAGGTTTCTGAGCTCCAGCTTTATCGCGACGTCATGCGGAAAAGTAGCGTCGCGTCCGATGCGGTTGCTGAAACGCGGACGCTGCTCGCGAATGATCTCGTCAACGTTCCACACGCCGGCATCCTCGCGAAATGCAGCAACAACCACCGGCTCGGCCCCGGCAGAGCGTAGACCGGAACCATCGGAATCATCGGCCTCCCTTGTCGCCGGTAGGAAGAAAACCATCTCCGCATTAAGAAGACCTCGCGTGCGTGAAAGTATGTGGTCGATGATCTCGCAGGTAGTGGCCAGACCGGCCAGTTCGGCGCGCAATTCGTCCACCACAGCCAAGCTTGACTGATATCTGAGCTGTCTTTCGGACATGCGGCCGAACATAAACGCCAAAACCAACAGAAACGCAGTGAAACCAAGGACCGCCGTTACGTTGGTGCCATACGGCAAAGGCGCGAAACAAGCAACCAAAATGAATGACACTATGCTTGCCGAAAGCGCTAACACGGAGTATTGCCACCCGTACCGTGTCGCCACGCTCACAACGTAGAAGATATACCAGAGGTGGAATGGAATCTCGGTGGCGGCGGTAGTACGGATGATATACGTAATCAGCGCGACCTCCAAGAAGCTCGACACCGCCATAGTGGTGCGGATCCAACCGGGTATCCACCACACCAGCACACACATCGCAACGGAATACCCCATCAGAAGCGCCACCACCAACTCAACCTGCTGTATCGTGATTCTCAGCGGCTCATCGGAGGCCGGTGGAAGCTGGTCGCGGTAGAATTTGAAGAGAACAAGCGAGGAGGTGATCGCCAAAAACAGCCTGATAATCGACTGCTGGCGTTCGGCAGCTAGTCGCTCCACGGCCAGGCTATAGACGCTCCGAGTATTCATAGGATCATGGTTTGACCACTCCGCAGCGGATGGCAAACCTCACAGCCTCCGCACGATGCGACAAGCCGAGCTTTTCGAGGATGCGGCTGACGTGAACCTTGACAGTGTGTTCACTTATGAAAAGCTCCTCTGCGATCTCAGAATTGGACTTGGCCTCTCCGAGCAGTTTGAGAACCTCCAACTCGCGGGCCGTTAAAAGCGACAACTTCGCGGAATCGTCCCCCTGAGGCTTCTTTGCGATTCCGTGGAAGAGCTTGCTGGTAAGATCTGGCGGAAGCCAACAGCCTCCTTCGGCGACCTTGCGTATCGCATCGACAAGCTGACTGGATGCGGCATCTTTAAGCAGATACCCCATCGCACCGCTCTGGATAGACCTGGCCAACAGTTCGTCGTCGTCGACTCCGGTTAATACGATCGTCCTGGTTGGTATATCCTCCGCGGCCAGCGCCTCCAAGACCTCGACCCCTTCCATCTTTGGAAGGATTAGATCCAAGAGCAGGATGCGAGGCTTGAGTTGCTTAACTTTCTCTACCGCCTCGACGCCGTTGACGGCTTCGTCGACCACCACGAGGTCCTCATATTCCTCTAAAAGGCCTCTCAGCCCTTCGCGGAGTATGCCATGGTCATCGGCTATCAGAACTGTGATCTTGTCTTGGCTCGAACCTTCCGTAC
>JAOAGX010000270.1 GCA_026415535.1 Armatimonadota bacterium
ACTATCGCGTCTTTGGAGAACGCAGAGAAGCCGCTTTTCCGCTCTGGGGACGAGATCCATGCAATGTCCACTTCAATCGCGGCTCCCTTCTGGGAATTAACCTACTAGCCCTTGATATTCACGACACGTTCCGCGCGATCGATTATTTGTGCGAGCGTCCGGAGGTAGACCCGGAGCGTATAGGATGCGTAGGGTTTAGCTTCGGCGGAACAATGGCCATGTGGGCATCAGCTCTCGACAAGCGAATCAAGGTGACATGCATTAGCGGCTATCTGTGCGAATTCGAAACATTTGCTATCGCCAAAGGGAACTTCTGCGGTTCACAGTTCGTGCCCGCGCTTAGGCGCTATTTTGATATCCCAGATATCGCAGCCCTAATAGCACCCAAACCCCTGTTGATTGAAAGCGGCATTCATGACGAAGAATTCAAAATCGAGTCTGCCAGAAGGGCCTATGAACGGCTCAGAAAAGCATACGAGGCATATGAAGCACCCGAGCGCCTTGCTCACGACATCTTCGACGGAGGTCATAAATTCCACGGAGAAGTCGCCTACGAATGGTTCGACAAGTGGTTGTGATTCCAAAACCACATGGGGCGGGAAGCCAACAATTTCCCGCCCCTGAGTGGGTTTGATGGTAGACACCGGCAGGCAAAAGCGAGTCATTCTCGCGCATTGTCGTTCAACCAGACCTTCGGCAACCCGGCCGACTCAGACCTAGTCCAAGCCCGGCAACCCCTTGTTGGCAATTGACGGTTTCTAGCCTTGAACAGGAATGAGCCCCGTAGGCTTTGCGCCGCCCGATCACTCGGACTTTGCCATTGTCGGTGTCCCCGAATACCTGGCGTCTCAGCGGCTAGTCGACACGCCTGATGCCCAAGATTCAATCTTCGACCAGTAGGCAAGAGGACTCAATATTGGGCACTGGACAGTCGCTACATGTCTTCTCATCCCAGTTCCCAAATGCTAACCGTAGGCGCACAGGCATCCACTTCGCATATTCACTTGTCCATATTCCGTTTTCTGCTTCCATATGACTTGTGCCTTACAAAAGCTATCGATCACGCTGAGCGGATTACTAGAATTGAAGCCGTAACAAGCAAATTCTTCCGAAAAGAGTTGCTCGTAGGACACGCGCAGTATCAAGATTCTCTCGAAACCGTCTTCAGAGGTTGATTCCTATAACCTTTGCACCGGACGGAGGTATCTCGATCTCAACAGTCTCGCTCACAGACGCCGTCCCGATAGAGACAGGTGCCTCAGGCTTACTCCAATCGGTCAGTTTTATTGAACCCTTCAACTCAAGTCCAGGCTCCCCAAGCGGAATAGCGATCTTGCGCACCTCGTTCGCAGGGTTAAAAAAGACCAAAAAACCCCTGTTGGCAATAACGTGTCCCTCACCGTCTACGTTTCTGCCATCTGGAAAGTCGAGAATGTGCTGATAGACCATCAAGTATGAGGCAAACTCCTTCGGAAGAGAAACAGAGCCGTCAGGCGGCAAGCTCACGTCTTGATCTGCACCAAAGGCAGCCGGAGGAAGCAGAAATCCTCGCTCGTATCGAACCTGCCGACCGGAGAGCGTCTGCCAAGTTGGACTTTCGCCAGATACAAGTCGATCCACAACGCTTAGCCAATGAATACCAACGTATTCGAAACACCACTTGCCAACGAAATCGAACACGTTTACAGAGTGATCTTTTTTAACAACACCGCAGGTCATCTCGATCACTGCATTCCGATCACCCTCGCGAACACGGCGGCATGCCTCGACACAGTTCGCAAGCGCCGCAAAAGATGCCTCGCTAGCGCCAGGTGATGTGACGGACCATTCGTCACCGCGCAAAACGAGAACTCTTGTGCTATTAGAATCGGGCGCCTCGGGAATCCTACCAGCAAGCACATCCGACTTCGACCATTCGACGCGATTCAAGCCTGAGCCGATAAATTTCCCACGCGTAACGCAGTAGTTCTCCCAGAGAAACTCCCGAAACCGCTTGAAAAGTATCTCAGGTGGTCCCTTGACCAACCCAACGGTGGCGCGGCCAGTTTCATAACCCTCTGACAGGGGAACCCAAACCTCCTCCCACATCCTGACGTTGCCTGTCCGACCAACGCCTTCCTTACCGGCCGGAGAAGTAACGAAGAAGAATAGGCCTCGATTTGATCCACGGTCAAATGCGGCAAAGTTCGAGTGGCCGCCGAAAACAAAACGGTCACTTTTGTCAATCTGATCAGAACTGTCTCCTGTAGACCCAACCGGCAATTGCAATTGCGACTTGGGCATAACCGGTACGTATTCGGGTTTGAGTGCCTGTTCGTCAAGTATTATCCGCCGTAACACGGCACCGCGCGGTTTGGCACAAGGCTCTACGGTGACCGACTTCTGCTGATAAGACCGTCCCGGATCGTGATAATAGCGCAAAAAGATGACGACCGGGATGTCGTCTCGAATACATTGCAGCCGCACACTGGCACGCATCTCCGATCCGACCTTGACTGTATCCACACCTTTGACCTCGAAGTCGCTCGGAATAAGCGATATAGGCTCGCCGTTGTGATCCAGATCAATTACAAACTCAACTCCCGGGTGTCTGATTACCTGAACGCCTTCGACCTCGAACTTGGTCGTCCGGAGAGGACCGCCAAAGGCGGTAATCGTCCGGCTGATACCCGCATTCTTGATCACAAGTTCGTCCTGTACCGCATATACCTTGCAAGAAGCAACGAGTAACGCAATACACAGTACCTGATACAACCTCAAAAGCACTCACCTACCCGGCATCATTCCCCAACACCATCTTGCGAAGAGCAAGAGCATTATGAACGGCGTAGCCGTGAATATCGTTGTTGAAGTAAATGTACATGTCCCCATCTCGGAGTAACTCGGTAATACGATCCGCCCAAACTCTCAGCGCCTCGTCCGTGTAATTTCCGCGAGTAGCCTCGCCACCGCTGTGCATTCGCGCGTAAGAAAAATCGGCAGTACGTCTGACGTGAAGTGGTAGCCCGGGCGAGTCCATCATACAATAGGCAGCATTATACCGCGACAACAGTGACCAAAGCT
>JAOAGX010000271.1 GCA_026415535.1 Armatimonadota bacterium
CGATAAACGTGATATCCAAATCCGGAACCACCACCGAGCCCGCAATTGCATTCAGGCTGCTCAAAGATCTGGCCGAAGGATCGAAAGCGCACATCGTAGCCACCGCTGACTCCGAAAAAGGCGCGCTGCGACAAATCGCGCAAAGCGAGGGGTATGAGACTTTTGTTGTCCCGGACAACATCGGCGGACGCTACTCGGTTTTTTCGGCCGTAGGTCTTTTGCCCATTGCCTATGCCGGCATCGATATCGACGAGCTTGTTGATGGCGCGTCGAAGTGTGCCGAATTGTGCCAGACTACGGATCCGCTACGTAATCCAGCGCTTTTCTACGCCGTCGCTCGGAGCATTCTCTACGAACAGGGCTTCACGATCGAGTTGCTTGCGTCGTTCGAACCACGACTCCACTGGCTTGCCGAGTGGTGGAAGCAACTATTCGGCGAAAGCCACGGCAAAGAGCGCATGGGGCTGTTCCCAGCATCCGCTAACTACACGACCGATTTGCATTCGTTGGGTCAATACGTCCAGCAAGGCCGTAGGATTCTTTTTGAGACTTTTCTGGCGGTCGAAGGCGGAGAGCCATCGATGAGAATCGCACCACAGCTCGAAGACCTCGACGAACTAAACTACCTCGCAGAAAATGAGGTAAGCTACGTCAACCACGTTGCCTACGAGGCCACTGCCGAAGCCCATCGCGAAGGCGGTGTGCCAAGTATGACGGTCCTGCTCGAACAACTCGAACCCCGATCATTCGGCGCACTTATGTACTTCTTCGAGTACGCTTGCGCTATCGGCGGACTGTTGATGGGCATCAACCCGTTTGATCAGCCGGGAGTAGAAGCATACAAGAGATTGATGTTCGAATACCTTGGCAAGCCGGGGCACGAAACTCGGTCGATAGATACAAGCAAGCAGGAATACGTGAGTTTTTCCGGGTAAACGATGAGGCTATTTCCCAAGTAGGTCACTTCGACTCAGCGCTCTAGAGGTTTGTTGCTGCTGGTCGCTCAAGAATCTCCACCATGCGCCGCCTGACCCCATACTCGCATTCCGAGGATCTTATTCGGAGCTCGCCTTTTTCGTCTCGGTTCACAAAGGCACGCCAGAACGGACTGGGGTCACGCTCCAAGTCCTCCATAGCCAGTTTTTCCAGGCTCTGATATTCTTCCTCGGTCAACTGAGCCAACTTCTGCCTCACCTCATCCCTTGTCGTAACCCTCGGGGTCGTTTGGTCGCGCGAAAGCGCTCTGGAAGATTCGCAAGAAGATGAAGAAGCGTTTTGAAATAAATTTTGTTCTTGTACTTTGTACAGAATTTGTTTTATATTACTCCCGCCAATTCTGGCGTGATCATCCGCCAACTTTGGCATGTTGAATTCGCCATTTTTGGCATGATCACCCGCCATATTTGGCGTATTCGTATCTGCTTGAGACGCCAATTTTGGCGCATGCCACTTGACTCCCCTGGTGCGAGCTATTGGTTCGTAGTCTATGATTTCTACTAGCGTACCCCCTCTCACCCGCTGCGCCTTAATCTCACCCGCTTCGGCGAGTATAGTCATCCAGCGCGAGATTGTTCTGGATGGGAAGCCTGTCTCCCGGACGATCTCCTCGTGCGTGAAGCAAGCTCTGCCGGTTTCCCAATTGACCGACCTGATCAGATAGGCAAGCAAATAGATGGCCTCTCCCATACGAAGCCGCGCCTGCTGGGTGATCTTGTGTTCGGGAAGTGGAATGGTGTAAATCATCGTCGCCTCCGTGGGATCTATGTGGGGCGTGTTGTCAACTACTAATAAACATCCCCCATAATTACAAGGCGACAACTCGGGCAAAAAGCAGTACGATTAATGGGTATATTTCGGTGAAATGTTGTTCACATGTGATGACCACTACCCATTCGTAATCTTGACTCTACCGCGCGAACGTATATCCTCTGGGGTAATAGCATAAAGAGCGTTGTAGAGCTCCGTGTGGAACGTTCCGGGACGATTCCCCGAGACTTTTGCGGCGATTTCGCCTGCGATTCCGAACGCGACCAGACCTCCGACAGCCGCAGTGAAAACATCCCGCTCAACGGCCGCAAATGAACCAATCACCGCGGTCGCCATGCAACCCGTTCCAACCACTTTGCCCAACATAGGATGACCGTTGGATATACGCGCGAGCCTAGTGTCGTCGCACACCACGTCCGTCTCACCTGTGACTGCCGCAACACATTTGTAGGTAGCGGCAAGACGTCGGGCCGTGTCTTCAACGGACTCCGCCACGGAAATTGACTCGACTCCTCTCACTTCCGAGGCTATCCCAACCAGAGCCGCAGCTTCTCCTGCATTACCTCTTACGATGGATATTCTGACGTTGCCCAGCAGCCTCTTGCACGACTCAGTGCGCAGTTTGGTCGCGCCCGCACCTACAGGATCCAGAACCACCGGTATGCCCATAGCGTTTGCGCGCTTGCCCGCAAGTTCCATCGCGTCGATCCAGTCGGGAGAAAGCGTACCTATGTTTAGAACAAGCGCGCTTGCTATTCCAACCATCTCCTCAACTTCCTCAGCCGCGTGCGACATAATCGGCAGCGCGCCTAGGCATAGAATTGCGTTCGCCGTTTCGTTCATAACCACGTAGTTTGTGATGTTATGCACGAGTGGCTTTTTCTCGCGCATAGCCGTCAGATCAGCGGCGATATTGTTAAGTATTTCCATGCTTGCCTCCATCATTAGGTTATTGCAATAAGCAATGTTTTCGCCGATTTATCTGATTGAGTAACCAACTTTCCTACCAAAACCGCCAATATATCAACCCGAAGCAGCAGCCTACCACAACCCACCAGAACCACAGCTTGGCGTACCACCGCTCGATATCGCCCTTCGGAAGGCCGAGCATTGAGCGGTCCCACATGTTGTCGATCTTCTCGCGCCGTCGGATCCCGTAGACGACAAGGGCAAGCAATACCTCAGCAAGCACCATCAACGCACTCGCTTCCGGACTTTTGACAGCGATCCACGTGAGAGGAACACACGCAGCCAATGCCACCAGCGC
>JAOAGX010000026.1 GCA_026415535.1 Armatimonadota bacterium
AACCTGCCGGAGAATCGAGTCGGTCAGGTGAATCCCCAAACCGAAGCAGCGCGAATTAATCTCAAGGCCGGTGACAGAATACTGGAAATTAATGGTATCAAGATCGAACGGGGCAGAGATATGACTGAATACATCCATCAGCGCCCTGGGCCGAAGCTGACACTCGTAGTCGAGCCTCGCGGCAGAAGGATGACAAAGGTCGGCACCCCACAGTGGAACGTGATGTATTTAGGAGCCTTTTGGTCGTTTATGCGCCGGGACCGGGCCTTAGTGGAGAACGTCGGCGAGCACAGTGCTGCCCAGAAAGCCGGTATATTGCCGGGCGATGTTCTGCTTTCGATCAACGGCCGACCTGTTTTAGGGGGGCCGGCTATGGTAGGTGCAATTAGATCCGCCGAGAATCGCCCTGTAACTATTGAGCTATTACGTGCGGGTAGGCGCGTTACGGTCAAGGCAAACCCCGACATTCAGTGGATCCAACTTGGCGGAGTAAGATGGGGGTTTCCGGGAGGATTTGTAGAAACAAGCGACAGTATGATCAGTTCGGATACACCAGCAGGAAGAGCTGGTGTCCGCAGAGGCGACAAAGTCAAGAGTGTGAACGGCGTGGAGATTCGAACCGGTGAGCATATGCTTAAAATATTTAGGGCAATCCAAAATCAAAAACGGTTGCCTGTGATTCTGGTTACTCGAGAAGGCGTAAATAAACCTATTCGGGTCACGCTAACCAAGGCGGATTACGAACGAATGCAAGTCGGGTACTACGAAACTATTGGCCTTTTGGGATTTCTCCCTGCGCCAACTCTTGTTAGAGCTGGTTTTGGCGAGTCAATAGATAGGGGACTACGTGAATTTGGCCAAAGGGTGGTGTACCTGCTAAGGGTGCTGACTAGTAGGCAGATTGCAAAGGACGTCGGAGGACCGGTAATGATTGCAAAGGCGACAGCCTCATCAGTTGCCTTGGGGCCTTATTACGTGGTTGATATGACCGGAATGCTTAGCCTAAGTCTCGCGTTTATCAACCTGATCCCTATTCCAGTCCTCGATGGCGGACTGCTAGTTATTCTTATCATCGAGGCAATTCGTCGAAAGCGACTTACTCCGCAGCAAGCACAAGCAGTTGCGCTCTTAGGTTTCACCACTATTGTGCTCTTGGCTGTGCTGATTGTCTACATGGATGTCTTCCGAATAATGCGAGGTCTCGTGCCTCAGTAGAGAATTCTTATAGACAAAACAAAATATTGTTGACGGTCCGCGCTTACAGAGCTGAATAACTCTGTAGAATAGGTGTCACAGAACTTATTTAAACTTATTTAACATAAACTATCTCATCTATTCCACCGTTTAAAACAAACAAAGCGCTTGACGTAGGAGACGTCGATTTGATATTATCAAACAGTGGGCTACTCAGTATCGCCCCATTTTCGAGGAGATTGGCCGATGAAGGCTTTCTTTGTAGCACTGCAAATGCTGAGCGCGATTGCGCTAATAGCTATTGTAATGTCTCAAGCCACAAAGAGCGAGGGATTGACTGGGACAATAGGCGGAAAGGCCGAGTCTGCTTTCCAAGGCAAGCCTGGCCTCGAAGAGAGGCTTAGTGAGATTACTAAGTGGTCAGCAATCACTTTTATGGTAATGAGTGCGATTGTGGCATATCTTTTCCGATGATTTGGTAGTGGCCGAAAAGTCGCGAACCGCCCCGACGTTACTCGGGGCGGTTTGCGTTTTTTAGGAGGAACCAAGTTTGATCAGGCAGCTCGCCTAACGTCGAGCTCACGGGACCTTTCGGAGAGAAGCGGACAGCCGGCGCAATCTGAAAGACGGCAGTCCATGCACTCGGGACGACTGGGTTCCCTAGCTGTTACTGCAAGATAGAAATATAGAACTGCGCTGGCGATTATCCATCCTGCTATGAGTCCGAACCACATATCAACGCCGACCTCCAGACCTGATTATTGGCGCGACGGCGTTATTGTTTTAGAGGGATATGACAGTGTGAGTAAGCATGATACGAAACTTGCTTATGAGCTTGTTTCTCGTTACAATAGACGCCAATAATGCTTGCTGTGTTCTTTCGCCGAAGAGTCGCGGCGTGGAGCACCCCTAAGACTCGCAAAGGTGAGGAGGCTTTTAATGGAGCAGAGACAGTTTCTTCTGAGTCAAAAGGATATACCCAGAGAGTGGTACAACGTTGTGGCGGATTTGGGGAGCCCGCCACCGCCGCCGCTCCATCCGGCTACAAGAGAACCGGTAGGTCCAGATGCGTTGGCGCCGATTTTCCCGATGGCTCTTATCGAACAAGAGGTAAGTTCTCAGCGACATATTCCAATTCCCGAAGACGTGCTAGACGTACTCAGTATTTGGAGGCCTACGCCGCTTTTTCGAGCCACCAGGTGGGAAAAAGCTCTCGGTACCCCGGCCAAAATATTCTACAAGTGGGAAGGTGTAAGCCCAGTAGGCAGCCACAAACCGAACACCGCCGTGGCACAAGCCTACTACAACAAGAAGGAGGGCGTGAAAAGAATCGCTACTGAAACCGGCGCCGGCCAGTGGGGCAGTGCGCTCTCAATGGCGTGCTGTTTCTTTGGTTTAGAGTGCACGGTCTACATGGTCAGGATCAGCTACAACCAGAAGCCTTACCGCCGAATTGTGATGCAGGCGTATGGTGCCACGATCCACCCAAGCCCTAGTGATCAGACTGAGTTTGGTCGCAAGACACTTGAAAAAGATCCTGATTGTCCGGGAAGCCTCGGAATCGCGATTAGTGAGGCGCTGGAAGATGCCATACCCAAGCCGGATGTCAAATACTCGCTTGGAAGCGTGTTGAACCACGTGCTTCTGCACCAGACGGTCATTGGGCTGGAAGCTAAGAAGCAAATGGAGATGGCCGGTTGTCAGCCTGACGTGATCATTGGCTGTGTAGGAGGAGGAAGCAACTACGCCGGACTTTCGTTCCCGTTCGTGCCGGACAAACTCAACGGCAGGGATATCAAGTTCATAGCCGTTGAACCGGCGGCATGTCCCAGCATAACCAAAGGCAGGTACGATTACGACTTTGGCGACACGGCTCAGATGACGCCTCTGCTGAAAATGCACACGCTCGGTGCTGATTTCATACCACCGCCTATTCACGCTGGCGGTCTTCGGTATCACGGCATGGCTCCGCTAGTAAGTTTGCTCGTTGAAAAAGGGTTAATGGAAGCGAGAGCATACCAGCAGTTGGATGTGTTCGAAGCCGCACTGAGCTTCGCCAAAGCTGAAGGCATAATTTCTGCTCCGGAAACAGCCCATGCGATTAAAGCGGCGATGGACGAGGCACTTGCTGCTAAAGAAGAAGGCAAGGAACGAGTGATCTTGTTCAATCACAGCGGTCACGGGCTTCTCGACCTAGGTGCTTACGACTCGTATCTTTCTGGCAAGCTGCAGAGCGTTTGAGTGTGGCATAGGATAGCGGACAAGTACGCGCCGCTCGTTTTCTTGGCGGCTCTAGGAGTAGCGCTAGCCGTATCCACGAAGGGCTTTGCGACAGGAAACAACCTGCTTAATGTTGCCCGCCAACACTCGATCATTATTGTGCTGGCAACCGGCCAGACGATGGTGATGATCTCAGGCGGGATAGATCTGTCTGTCGGCTCTGTCATGGCTCTTTCGGGGATTGTAGCAGGCTTGACAGCGAATGCGGGTGTGCCGGTGACGATCTGGCTACTAATAGGGATCGTCACCGGCTGTCTGTGTGGCTTTATAAACGGTGCTGTAACGGCAAAGGCGCGGGTGCCTGCGTTTATCGCCACCCTTGGAATGATGGGCATGGCGCGCGGCATAGCTCTTGTCATATCTCGCGGGGTCAGTATCAATCTACCTCAGGAAGTTTCTGAGTGGACATCGATGCACAGCTTTTCGCTCGCCGTGTTCTTTGTGCTTGTCATGATTACGGTCGCGACTGCGTGTCATTTGCTATTGACGCGAACGGTCCTTGGCAAACACTGTTACGCAATTGGCGGAAACCGCGAAGCCGCCCGTTTGTCGGGGATCGACATTGACCGTCATACCATCACGATCTTTAGCCTCAACGGACTGATTGCGGGACTAGCAGGTATGATGATGCTCGGCTACATAACGGTAGCGGACCCAACAGCAGGTGAAGGATACGAGCTTGATTCTATTGCGGCTGCCGTCATAGGAGGAACGAGCCTGTTTGGCGGAAGAGGCAACGTTGGTGGAACGGTAATAGGCGCGTTCATACTGGCAATTCTTCGCAATGGATGTGATCTGAGGAACATATCGGAACACTGGCAAAGATTTGTGGTTGGACTGATGACAATCCTTGCCGTGTTTTACGATAGGCTACGGCGCAAGGAATAATCTTGACCTAGTCTTAATTGGTGCGCGGTGTCTTGAAGGAGGCGTGCAGGCGTGAAGAAATTCTGGTTTGCTATTGCAATCGGATTCCTGATGGCAGTTTGTGGATGCGGAGCAAAGGAATCCTCATCAACAAAGTTTCGGACATTGAAGATCGCGGTTGTGCCTAAAGGTACCACCCAGTCATTTTGGCTAGCGGTGAAAGCCGGGGCGGAAGATGCTGCAAAAAAGTATGGCGCAACCATAATTTGGAAGGGTCCTGCTAAGGAAACCGACGTGGCCGGGCAAAAGCGCATCATTGAGAATTTCATTAACCAGAAGGTCGATGCTCTCGTAATGGCAGCTTGCAATGAGACGGCTCTGGTGCCGACTGTTGAGCAAGCTGACGAGGCAGGTATTCCTGTTATTACAATTGATTCGGGCGTTAAGTCGGATATACCCAGGTCGTTTGTAGCGACCGACAACATAGCCGGAGCGCGGGAGGCCGCAAGAACTCTAGCTAAGCTTATCGGCGGGAAGGGCGAAGTCGGTTTGATCCCGTTCGTCAAAGGCGCGGCAACGTCTAACATGCGTGAGGAAGGTTTTAAGAAGGAAATTGCGAAGTATAAGGGTATCAAGCTCGTGAGTGTCCTGTACTCGCAGAGCGATATTATGCAAGGGGTTCGTGCGACTGAGGACATGCTTGCCGCCAATCCGAAACTAGCCGGAATATTCGCGGCCAACGAGGGTGGGGCAGTTGGGGCGGCTCGTGCTCTCGATCTCAGGCGTCTTGGTGGCAAAGTAAAGCTCGTCGCTTTCGACGCAGCTCAAGCGGAAATCGAAGCGCTCAAGAAGGGCACAATTCAGGCCCTAATCGTACAGAATCCTTATAGAATGGGATTCGACGGCGTCAAAGCGGCAATTAACGTAATCCGCGGCAAGAAAGTTCCTCCCAGAATTGATACTGGTGTTACGGTTGTTACAATGGATAACTTCCACGATCCTGCTGTACAGAAGATTCTCTATCCCACCGGCAATGATGAAAGATAAACGCGCTTGCGTCTCGGATACTTAGTCTTAAGGAACCGAGAGGCAGACACGGTTATCTTCTAACAACAGCATCGCTCATTCGAGCTACGCGTGACATCTCTTTTACGTCGTGCACTCGCACGATGTCGGCCCCGTTGGCGATCGATAGGGCTACGGTAGCGGCCGTTCCCTCAAGGCGCTCCTCGACTGGCAGGTCACCAAGAACCTTCCCGATCATTGATTTGCGTGACGTGCCGATTACTATTGGTCTACCAATGGACTTTAGCTCTCTCAAACGGCGTATGATTTCAAGGTTGTGGTCAACGGTCTTACCGAAGCCAATTCCGGGATCTACCATCAACATACGCTCATCCGCGCCTGAGTCAACCATCGCCTGCACTCGCCCTCGAAGGAAGCTGCAGACTTCACTCATAAGGTCGCGGTAGGTCGGGTCCAACTGCATATCCTTTGGCGTACCCTTTATGTGCATAAGTATTGCTGGGCAGTGCTTTTCGGCAACGAGAGCTGGCATATCAGGATCGAACGAGGCACCACTGATGTCATTTATGATTGAGGCGCCTGCATCTAGTGCTGCACGTGCCACTTGTGCCTTGTACGTATCGATTGAGATCGGTGTTTTAGACTTGTTTGCAATCTCTTCTATCACCGGAACCACACGTGCTATTTCTTCCTCTGCCGGAACTGGATCCGAGCCTGGTCGTGTCGATTCGCCTCCCACAACAATAATGTCGGCGCCGTCTTTGATCATACGAAGTGCGTGTTGGACTGCCGTTTCTTTGTTGATGAATTGTCCGCCGTCAGAGAAGGAATCCGGAGTAACATTCAGTATTCCCATGACCAATGTGCGCTTGCCGATGGCTTCGAACATTTGTGCTAGTCTAGTGTCATATACATCAGGTACGAGGGGAGTGGAGTTGAACCTGTTTATGGCTTCGTCAATTTCCGCCGCAATCCGATCGCAGCCAAATCCTTGCTGCACAAGTGTGGATAGCGAGCGACGAAACTGTTTTAGAGTTCCACACAGAATAACGTCAGAATCACTTACCTCGGCAGTGATTAGGCCACCGCTGACAGCAGCCTCACCTCCATTGGAGAGAAAAGTTTCTTTGAGTATGTGGGCAACGGGGCGACGCACCTTTTCGAGCTTAACCATAAAGTGCCGTGCCTTCGGAAGCATTCGACGAATGCCAGGCGGTTCAGCGTTTACCAATTCCATTTCTCGTGCGATTTCGGCTTCCGTCGTAAGCGATAGCACTCTCGCGTTATGAGACATTATAATCACCGACTTTCTCTAACTCTGTCTAGTGTCTAATTATTGATCATTCCCGTGTTTTACAGCACAAGTTCGTTGTTGGTCGAACATTTGCACTTACGATGCTGAGGAATGCGCCTTATCACATCTCGCAGGACCGAAATAATCGAACTTGCGGACTGCCGAACTGACTCTTTTACACCTTCGTGCGAAAGCGAACTTTGGGACAGGCCGCATGCCAAATTTGAAACAAATGCCAGTGCTCCGTAACAAAGACCGGCCTCACGAGCTAACACTACCTCTGGTACATTAGTCATTCCCACAACGTGAGCGCCCCACGATGCGTAAAGCCTAATCTCTGCGGGGGTCTCGTAGCGCGGGCCCTCGACAGCCAGATAAATTCCTTTCGATTCGAAATAAAGTCCCTGTGCTTGGCAAGCGTCTGTGAGTGCCGCGGTTAGTTCCGGACAATAAGGCTGCGAAAAATCGGTGTGTACAACCGGTCCGCCTGGCTGATCAAAGAACGTAGTTATCCGCGTTCGAGTAAGATCAATAAAGTCGGTCAGGACGGCAAACGAACCAGGAGGCAGCTTAGAGGTTAGCGAGCCGACCGTGCATACACCGATTACCCTGTTTACTCCGACCTTCTTGAGCGCGGCTATCTGCGCACGATAGTTAACGAGCGAAGGCGGCACGGAATGGTCGAATCCGTGTCTGGCTATGAATGCAAGCTCGGTTCCGGCGAACCTCTTTCGCGATACTGCGCAACTACCGAACGGCGTGCTTACTTCAATCACGTGTTCCGGGGCGAATTCGTGAGTGTCATCAATGCCTGTTCCCGCGATAATTGCGATTTCCATGGGCCGGTTTCCTTGAGGATTTAGATTGCAAGCAAGGGTGCCGAGTCATGGAACACTCCAAAGGTGCCAACTCATGGGCAATCAGTGAGACATATTCACCACAAACTAGTAACTCGACAAACCTGCAAATTCCTTCGGGGCGTCTGGCGATTCAGAGCCGATAGACTGGCGGTAGTTCCGAGGACGTTTCGGTGCTTTGGGGACTTAGGAATAAATACAACAACCGCGCTTGCCTACAGTATGATTATGAAGGGTATTGGCGCCTTTGCGCCGAATATGAAAGACAAGTGCCTTGCTAGCCCACGTGGTGTAAGGTTGTCTTCGCAGGAAGAGGAGAGTTCCATGATGGAGATGGACTTGGGCATTGCTGTCCGCAGGAACGGCAACGTAGGAGTTATCCAGCTCACCGGAGAGTTGGACGCTTACACGTCGGCCCGATTTAGAGAAGTAATGGTCGATACAATTGAGAACGGCGGCGCCAACTTGATAGTGAGTATGGAGGGCGTCGAGTATATCGACAGCTCAGGATTGGGCGCATTGGTTGGCGGACTAAAGAGGTGCAGCGAGCGAAACGGCAAGATAATGATAGTAGGTGCACAACCACAGGTACGAAAGGTCTTCGAAATAACCGGCCTGGAAAAGGTGTTCCCATTGTATGAAAACGAGGACGAGGCCATAGCCGCATTCGGCAGCAAGTTATAGGAAAGAGTGAGTCCTGAAAAGAACTTTGCGAGGCGGGTAATGACAAAGACGCAGCTTACAAAACAACAGATGGATATATCTATTCCAGAAGAGTTCGCGCTTCGGGACGAGGTGCGGTGGCTCAAAAGCGAGGACATTCGCCTTTTCAGACTACTCAGGGAGTCTATGAATAAGATCGAGCCTGCCTACGTTGCAACCTATCCGCCCAGCGAGTGCGGCATCGCTACTTTCACGAAGGACGTCGTCACATCCATCGCAAAATACACGCCGTTTTCGAAGCCGACTGTAGTAGCCATCCGCCGCGAGCATGAAATCGAGCCGTATGAGCGGATTGTAAGGTTTCAAATATTCAAAGAGAACCGGAGTTCGTATCTCGATGCAGCAAAGTTCCTCAATGAGTCGAATGTTGACATAGTCAGTGTGCAACACGAGTACGGGATATTTGGAGGCGAGGACGGCGAGTACGTCCTTGACTTGCTTGGAGCGCTGGAAAAGCCCGCCGTTATTACTCTCCACACCGTCCTGCAAAGACCCAGTCCCAATCAGAAACGTATTGTACAGGAAATGGTTCAGCTTTGTGAGGTGGCCATTGTTATGGTCAGGACTGGTCGTCAGATAATGCTGGACGTTTACGGTGCGGATCCGGCCAAAGTAACGGTTATACCTCACGGCGTTCCCAATGTTCACCGTGTGTCGGCGCAGAGCGTGAAGCGCGCGCTGGGAATGGCGGATAAGGCGATCATATCTACGTTCGGCCTAATCAACCGCGGGAAGGGCATTGAATACGTAATCATGGCAATGCCCAAGATATTGGAAAAACATCCGAACGCGGTTTATCTTGTGCTTGGAGAGACCCATCCGGGCGTGCGAAGTTATGAAGGTGAGTCTTACCGGAACATGCTAACGGAAACAATCAACCGTCTTGGCATCGAGCAAAGCGTTAGGTTTAATAACAGGTTCTTGTCCTTGGACGAGCTGGTACGGTATCTATGTGCCACGGATGTCTATGTGACTCCGTATCTAAACAAAGATCAGATTGTAAGTGGCACCCTGGCATATGCTCTTGGGTGCGGAAAGGCAATAGTAAGCACACCGTATCTATACGCTGAAGAAGTACTTGCTGACGGACGTGGAATTCTGGTCGATTTCGAGTCGCCGGAATCTATCGCTGATAGCATTATCAGGATACTTGACGACCCGAAACTCAAAGAAAGCTTGGAAACGGCGGCCTATCGATACGGGCGACGAGCGGCGTGGTTTAACGTAGCCGTGGATTATCTGGGTTTATTCCACAAGGTTCTAAACCGCCGTCGTCTCGCAGAACAATTAAGTAAGGTTAGGGCATAAAAGGAGAGTTGTAGCCATTTATCCACCGATCGTTTTTGAACATTTGGAAACACTAACGGATTCAACAGGCGTGATCCAACACGCCATTTTCTCAATTCCCAACCGCAGAACCGGATACACTACTGATGACAACGCTAGGGCCTTGATTGCTGCCATCATGGAGTTCGAGCGAACACAGTCGAGGCATATACTGCGGCTTGTCAGCACTTACCTGAGTTTCGTCCACTATGCACAGACACCGTCTGGACGGTTTCACAATTTCATGGCATTCGATCAGGTGTGGCTTGACGATCAAGGTAGCGATGACTGTTTCGGACGTGTTCTGTGGGCCTGTGGTTACGCGCTGGCAGCCGACCTCCACCCAAATATTAAACAGGTAGCCAAAGAGCTCTTTGACCGCGCCCGACGTTGGATCCCATTGACACAAAGCCTGCGCGCACGTGCCTATATGGCAATGGGATGCTACTACTATCTTAAACATCTTCCCGGCAACGATGAGATTAGAGAAACTCTGGCCGAAATAGCGGATTCGCTTTGCGTAGAGTTTAACCAAATGGCCAAGCCAGATTGGGCATGGTTCGAAGACGTTCTTACTTATTCCAATGGGATGATGCCTCGCGCTTTGTACCTCGCTTATCAGCAACTGCAGAAGGAAGAGTATCTGCGAGTAGCAAGCGAGAGTCTGGATTTTTTGACTTCTGTTTGCGTCGTGGATGGAATGCTTCATCCAATCGGGTGCAACGGCTGGTATATCAGGGGCCGCGAACGCGCTTGGTATGATCAGCAGCCTGTTGATCCGATGTGTCATATGTTGGCATATCTTGCGGCCTACGATACTACCGGTAATGATAAATACCTACAACTGGCCAAAATAAGCTTCGACTGGTTCTTCGGACACAACTCGGTAGGTGAGGCTCTTTACGACCCGGTGACAGGTGGGTGTTCGGATGCTTTGGGACCGCATGGTCGAAACCTTAACCAAGGAGCCGAATCAACCGTTTGTTGTCTATTGGCGCAGTTGTCAATGCTGCCCTATTTGGAGAAGTTGACGGAGAAGGAAAGTGCCTAAGAAGCTCTTTGCGTGTAAACCTCTCAGCCTATTATTGGAAGAAATGGAAGGAGAGCACCGTCTCAGGAGGGTGCTTGGACCTATCCAGCTTACCAGCTTGGGAATTGGATGCATAATTGGTGCAGGGATATTTGTAGTTACAGGAAAGGTGGCGCACGATACTACCGGACCGGCATTGATAGTTTCATTCATAATTGCAGGCATAGCGTGCGTATTCGCCGCATTGTGTTACGCTGAATTTGCGGCTATGGCACCAGTTGCTGGTTCGGCATATACGTACGCTTATGCCACTCTGGGCGAGCTTTTTGCTTGGATCATAGGCTGGGACTTGGTCCTGGAGTACACTGTGGCTTCGGCCGCAGTGGCTCAGGGTTGGTCAAGTTATTTTCAGTCGTTCATCGGACTATTTGGTTGGGAAATACCCCACAGCTTGGGTACGACTCCGATAGTCGTAGTCAAAGGGCACGCTGTCCTAAGCGGTGCGTTGATCAATCTTCCTGCGGTTGCGATCGGCATAATTATCACGGCACTTCTGGTAAAAGGAATACGAGAAAGTGCAACTTCTAATGCCGCTATGGTAATTCTCAAGGTAGCCGTGGTGGTGTTTGTAGTGGTGGTCGGCGCATTCTTTGTAGATCCGAGGAACTGGTGGCAATTTGGAGGGTTCGCTCCTTACGGTTGGTCGGGGCTTTCGTTGTTTGGAAAGCCGATCCTTGGAAAAGTTGGCCCAAACAATATGCCGGTTGGAATGCTTGCCGGAGCTGCGCTTGTGTTCTTTGCCTATATAGGTTTTGATTCTGTTTCTACACACGCTGAAGAGGCACGAAATCCCCAGCGTGATGTTCCGATTGGTATTATAGGTTCGCTAGCGATATGCACGATACTCTACATAGCTGTGGCTGCTGTCCTGACCGGTATGGTTCCTTACAACAAACTCGACCCGCACGCGGGGGTAGCAGTAGCGTTTAGCCAGGTCGGATTGCCTTGGGCTAAATACCTCATATCCTTCGGAGCAGTCGCGGGAATTACGTCGGTCCTGCTAGTGCTTATGCTTAGCCAGCCTCGAGTGCTTCTGGCAATGGCGCGCGACGGTCTACTGCCTCGCGGCTTTTTCGGAGCGGTACATCCAAAGTTCCGAACCCCTTGGAAGTCCACGATTCTAACAGGGACGGTCGTAACTGCCTTCGCAGCTCTTTTGCCGCTTGACGTGCTTATGGGTCTTGTCAACATTGGTACCTTGCTTGCCTTTGTAATAGTGTGCCTAGCCGTACTGGTAATGCGGAAGACGCACCCGGAAGCAAACAGACCGTTTCGCTGCCCAGCAGTGCCATTTATCCCGATACTTGGCGTGCTGTTTTGTCTGATTCTGATGTTCTCGCTGCCGTCGGAGAACTGGCTGCGGTTATTCGTCTGGCTTGCAATAGGGTTGGCTATATATTGGTTCTACGGGCGCCATCACAGTGTGATGGCGTGTCAACGAGAGTACGAAGCCAAGAAAAACGAGCCTACCCAAGCACACGTAGAGTAGGGCAGGGGGTCGTTCTCGTCGTTCCGGGCGCAGCGAGGAATCTACTACATTCACCGCACTCTCTCGGGCAGCGTTCAAGTTGTTACGTACGATAACGCGCTCTGAAGATGTTTGACGGACAAAAGACCTCGTGCTATACTGAACTCGAAGCGACGCTTTGGGAGGTCCTGGAGTGCCAAAGAAGATATTGGCTGTCGATGACGAAAAACACATTGTCCGCCTTGTTCAGGTTAATCTTGAGCGGGCGGGATACGAAGTTGTGACAGCAAACGACGGCAAAGAGGCGCTGGAAAAAGTTGCATCTGAGAAACCCGACCTCGTAGTTCTCGACGTAATGATGCCATACATGGACGGCTTTGAGGTGCTGCAAAACTTACGAAGAAATCCTGCAACCCGGGACATTCCTGTTATTATGTTAACCGCCAAGGCGCAGGATGCAGACGTATTCAAGGGATGGCAGTCTGGTGTTGATTGCTATCTGACCAAGCCGTTCAACCCGATGGAGTTGCTTTCCTTCGTCAAGCGCATATTTGATTCGATGGACGGCGGATCCGGAGGAGAAAAGCGATACGAAATCAGTTTGTGAGGTTGTTTCATCTCACGCGCGGCTAGCAAGATTCGGTTTGTAAAGCGGCGTTTGAAGCTAGGAGGAACACGATTGACGGATAGAAAATCCATTGCCGTTGCACTCGGAGTTGCTGCTGGTGTTGCTGCAGTCGTCGCGACGATTGCGGTTTACACTAGTAGGCATCGCGAGGCAACGCCGCGCGATGTCAACGAAATATTCGATGCGGCTAAGGAAACCCTGCGCAAGCTGGACGAAGCTCTGGCTGCCTTGAGAAAATCAAACGAATAAGTATAGGCAGCAGGTAAAGACTTAAACGGTTACAACTGCAAGGGCGGTGCGCTGATGTTAGAAAGAGGGAGGGGCGCACCGCTCTTTTACTGGGCTAGATCATAACGCGCGATAATATTTATTATGTTAACCGCATGCTTCGCACAATAATTCCTTCTTTTCCCCTATCTTTACAGTCGTATGTTTACCTGCTCTCCGTCGATTTTGCACCTTCCTTGATCGTCTAGACCAACAACTTCCGTATGGTATCCGCTCCTGCGAACCAAAAGTGCTCCGCATTTCGGACAGTAAGTATTCTCGCCGGTTTCGGTGCGTATGTTTCCAAGGTAAACGAACTTGAGGCCAGCTTCCTTTCCGATTGTCACCGCCCGCTGGAGAGTTTCGGCGGGTGTCGGAGGCAAATGCGATAGCTTGCCGTACGGAAAAAAACGGCTTATGTGCCACGGTGTGTCTGGACCTAGGTTATTGGCTATCCAACGAGCAGTGTTTGAGAGGTTATAGTCGTTGTCGTTCCAGCCTGGAATTACGTTGGTCACACATTCGACATGCATATTCCATTTATGTTTCGCACGCTCTGCGACGTCGAGTATGCCGCGCCACTGAGGAATCTTGATCAATTCTTTGTAAAACTTATCTTCCGTGCTTTTGATGTCAACTCGATAGACATCGAGATAAGGACCGATCAGATCGAGCGCTTCGGGCGTCGCATAGCCATTGGTAACGTAAACGGTGTAAAGCCCCGCTTCTTTGCACAGCCTTGCTCCGTCTAGGG
>JAOAGX010000272.1 GCA_026415535.1 Armatimonadota bacterium
GTCTGAAGCAATGTATGACTCAAACCAAGAGCTGTGCCGCGGTAGGCGTTAAAAACTTTAGCAAAGTCTCGTTGGCTGAATACAGTTCGGCACACGATGTTGTCGCGAACACTTTCGCCGATGATCTGTTCGAAGTAACCTATCACTAGTTCGGCCATCTGTTCACGCATGTCGTCGTTATCTTCAAGTCCCGATGCGATGGGCACTAGTAAGACTACATTCTCACATCCCGGAGGCGCCACGCTGTCGTCGCTCTTACTCGGGCAGCAGACGTAATAGGAAGGGTTTTCAGGCCAAGCTGGCGATTCGAATATGGACTCGAAGTGCCCTACCCAATCGTGTTGAAACGAAAGTGTGTGATGACTGATTTTGGGGATTCGTTTGCTCAGCCCGAGGTATATCAATAGCGCGGATGGCGCCAGAACTCGCTTTTGCCAGTATTTGTGCCCATACGATCTATATTGTGAATCAATCAGGCACATTTCGGAATGGGCATAATCGGCGCTGACCAAAATCACGTCCGCCGGGAAGCTGCCCAAGCTAGTTGTTACCGAGCGCACTTGGCGGTCACTTATATCTAGGCTCTTTGCTTCATGGTCAAACAAGATGCAGGCCCCTTGAGATTCCGCGAGATTTTGTAATGCCTTCACAACTGATCCCATTCCTCCGACAGGGTACCATACTCCTAGGTTAAAATCCACGTGTGACAGCATGGAATACATTGCTGGCGTGTTGCTTGGCGAGCTTCCTAGAAAGACTACGCTGTATTCGAGAATCCTGCGCAACTTTTCGCTACGGAAGTATCGCCGAGCGTAGTGATCGATGCTTTCGAAAACACGGAGTTTCCGGCCTTCTATCAGGGTTCTGCGATTGAAGAAGTCCGATAGTTTCCGGTAGTCCTTATAGAGAAACTCGTCGACAGCCGCTTTGTACTGGTAGGAGGCAATCCCAACGTACTCGCGCAGCTTCTCTGCTGCGCCAGACTCTATGTGTTCGAACAGGTCTAGGTTTTTCTCGAAGTTGCTTGATATGTCTACCCAGTCGTTGGGACCGAAGAACACTCTGTAAGACGGGTCCAACCGTTTGAGCTCGTAGAAATCCTCAGGAAGTTTGCCGAACACTTGGAAGAATCTCTCGAAGATGTCCGGCATCAAATACCACGACGGACCCATGTCGAACTTGAAACCGTCATGTTCGTAAACGAGCGCGCGGCCTCCTGGTGCGGAGTTCTTTTCGAGTACCAGAACGTCAAACCCTTTGTTTGCGAGAAGCGCCGCGCTCGCAAGTCCAGAAAAGCCGGCGCCTATAATGACCACGCTCTTCCTCAACAAACTACCTTGGCCAAACGCGATTTACTTCGGTGGTATTTGCGAGCCTATCAGACGGTTACGATGTCAATTCTAGACAGGTCAGATATTCCGACTCCGCGTTCCTGTGCGGAGGCCAGCCACTGCGTGACTTGGGGCTTTATGGGTTCAAGACCGACTTCTCGCCGTTTTTTCTGGATGATTTGCAGACCCTGACTGTCTACAGCCACCGGATCCTTGCTGACAATGAGGCTATATAGATTCCACTGCGAGTCGGCTTTGAGTCCCGGACCGCCGTCGTATTGGGGCCGCAAGGCGTCGCACACAACCAATCGCGTTTTATTCTTGACAACCGGAATTGAGTTGAAGTCGGCTATCGCTGGATTGCAGTGGTTAGCATGGTGACTGCCGGGGTTATCGAACGAGCCGTAGTGGTTCTTGAGTGCGTTTGAAATACCTGTGATGCCGTGTGTCTTGAGGATCGGAGCGTTTATAATCGCCGTTACTTTTTCGCTGATGATCTTCGTGATTCGACCTTTGAACGCACCCCGCTCGATCAGTTCACCCCAGTCTCCATCGTCACCATAGCACTTGACGCCGCCGCTCCTGTTGGGCTTAAAGCCTACCTTGACTAGATCGCCCGTTGAGCGGTCCCAGATGATAATGTTGTCCTCTTTGACTCCAGCTGATAGGAGTCCCTTGACTATGGCATGCGCGACCTCCGGGTGTGTTGACACACCATGGCCAAAAAGGCAGTTGACCTTTATGCCGACCACATCTGATGGTTTGAAGAGCTTTTTCCAGCCTTCGGAACCGCTCTTTGAGTCGGTTAGTTTGGCAACACACCGGTCTAGCATTTCATATAGTAGGTTCGAATCCACCTTGCTCTCGCTCTTGATTACCCTTTTGTCGGTCCCGATTACCACGCGAGACTTGCCGTTGGGTCCAGCAGTTGCGATTGCTGATTCAAGCGCGCTTGGCAGGCCGGCCACTGCTGCACCAGCGAACGCAATTTGTTTCAGAAACTCTCTGCGCGTGCTTTTGGCCAACTTTGTTAGTTCCCCCTTGCGGTGTATCTTGTAGCGAAAATGCTATGACTTTGTCATTCCGAGTTTTATAGCTTTGGCTATGGTGGCCACGTGTTTCCCCTGGGTGCGGGCTATTGAGAGCTCGTTATCACTAGGTTGTCTTGAACCATCGGCTGCAGTGATAGTCGAGGCTCCATAAGGTGTTCCGCCAGTGATCTCGTCCATGTTCATCATTCGGCTTTCAGAATATGGCACACCGACAACTATCATCCCGTGGTGCAGCAAGGTGGTATGGAACGAAGTAATGGTCGTCTCCTGGCCTCCGTGTTGTGTTCCAGTACTCGTGAACACGCTGCCTACCTTTCCGATCAGAGCGCCGGTTGCCCACAGACTTCCTGTCTGGTCTAGGAAGTGGCGCATTTGAGAGCACATATTACCAAATCGGGTGGGGGTGCCGAATATTATGCCATCGGCGCGGGCTAGGTCGTCAACAGAAGCGATAGGTACATGAACAAAGGCCGCCCTGGCTTGCTTAGCTCCGGATTGTTCCAATATTTCTTCGCTGAGTAGCTCGGGTACCTGAAACAAAGCGACCTCTACATCTCCTATGCTTCTGGCGCCTTCGGCTACCGCTTCGGCTAATCTGAACGTGTGACCGTACACTGTCTCTTATAC
>JAOAGX010000273.1 GCA_026415535.1 Armatimonadota bacterium
TTCCACGAAATCGTATTGAAGCCTGGAGATCAATACACGCTTCCACCAGAGACGTTGCATTGGTTCCAAGCTGGTCCGGAAGGAGCAATTGTATCTGAGTTTTCGTCTCCAAGCGTCGACGAAGCCGACATATTCACCGATCCGAATGTAAAACGCCTGCCTATTATAGAAGATTAGCAGTAAAACAACCTCGTGTGTTGGAGAGCGTCGAGAAACTCCATAAGAGACTGCTAAGTATTGCGGGAGCAAACTGTTATTTGGACGCTGCTTATTTTGGACCCGCCGGTAAGCTGCGTGTGTTGACTCACTGATGGGCAGATTCTTCGCCTCGCTCAGAAATAACACTTGGCGCCCTTGTCATTCTGTGGTGTTCTTGTCATTCTGAGTGAAGCGAAGAATCTCGGTGTTTCTGGAACCAATTTTCAAGACAGAAGTCTTCTGCTGCCCAAACTCTCCACTTTTTGCAAAATTTCGGTTGACTGAGAGAAAACGAATCTGATAAAATATTCATTCGTGCAACTACTCTCAGGAGGGCCGGATGAAGGAAATACAGCATCGGACCAAGCGCACCACCGAGGTCCTCGACCTTCCCAACTTGGTCGAAGTTCAGCTCGATTCCTACAGATGGTTTCTGCGGGAAGGGCTGCGTGAGCTGTTCCAAAGTTTTTCGCCCATTTACGACTTCACAGGCAATTTATCTCTGGAGCTGCTTGATTACACCCTGGGCGATCCCAAGTACTCGGTCGAAGAGTGCCGGTACAGGGATATGACCACCTATGAAGCACCAATCAAGGCGCGAGTTAGACTTACCGCCGCCGGTAAGGAGGTAATCGAATCGGAGGTCTATCTTGGTGACCTGCCTCTTATGACCGAAAAGGGCACCTTTGTCATCAATGGTGCTGAAAGGGTTGTTGTCAGTCAGCTTGCCCGGTCTCCGGGCGTCTACTTCAAGGACACACTTGACTACTCAGGCCGTGTGCTCTATTTCGCCACAATCATACCGAGTCCGGGAGCATGGATCGATATCGAGACAGACGCAAACGACGTCATCACCGTTCATGTCGCGCAGACTAAGAAGTTTCCGTTGACCACGTTCCTAAGGGCTCTGAATCAGTTTGATGCGGCATGTCCGACCTCGCAGGTGCTGCCGGCTAGCGAGGCTTTGGGCAAGACTCTGGTTGCGGACTTTGTAAACAAGGAAACCGGCGAAGTCGTGTTTCCTAAGGGCACGGTTGTTGACGAGAAGGTTGTCCGCAAACTTCACTCGCTTCACCAGGATGGAGTGGAAGTCCCATTTGAGGGTCACAAGTGCGGCACGACTGCTGAAATACTCGAGCTTTTCAGCGAGAAAGAGACGCTTACGAATACAGATGCGGATTCGATCAAGGGTCGGAGGCCGACTACTGACATTAGGGATCCCAAGTCTGACAAAGTGATCGTTAGGGCGGGCGAGAAGATCGGAGATGATGCAGCAAGGAAAATAGCCAAGTTGAAACTGGCGTCTCTTGAGGTATACGTACCTAACCGCTACATCGACGCCACACTCGATCAGGATCCTACGCACGATTCCGAAGAGGCCCTAATCGACATTTATCACAGGATAAGGCCAGGCGACCCTGCTACTCATGAGAGCGCCGCGAGTTTGATGAACTCTTACTTCTTCGACACAAGGCGCTACGATTTGGCTAGGGTGGGCCGATACAAGCTCAACAAAAAGCTTGGCCTTAACCTGCCGGAGCATGTACGGGCCGTTACGCGAGAGGACATCATCAAGATTATCCTCTACATCATCGGACTGTCCGAGGCTGGCTTGCTTGTTACGCATCTCAATTCTGCTAATCTTCGCAAGAGGCTGCCTGAACTTGAAGCAGCGGTCGAGGCCGAGGAGAAAGCTGCAACCGATGAGGAAAAAGCGTACCGTGGCCGCGTGTGGAAACTACGTGACAGTTTGGAATTCCTGAAAAAAGTCGAACTCGGAACGCTGTTTACCGAGACACGCCTGAAGGATGTTCGCAAGCTTCTCGAGCTTATACCGAACGGCAACCGGCTCATATCCGACTCGCCAGCAGAGCTGTATTCCGAGACCGCAATACGACTTGTTGCTTGTTCGACCGATGACATCGACCACCTTGAGAACAAGCGAGTTCGCTCAGTTGGAGAACTACTCCAAGACCAACTCAGGATGGGCTTTTTGCGGATGGAAAAGGTTGCCAAGGAGCGAATGACCAGCTTGGATCCGGAGAGCGTGATCCCGCAGGTGATTCTTTCGGTCAAGCCTATATCAGCAGCGATCAAGAGTTTCTTTGGGTCAAGCCAGCTTTCGCAGTTTATGGATCAGACCAATCCGCTTGCCGAGCTCACTCACAAGCGGAGGCTTTCGGCTTTGGGGCCGGGTGGTCTCTCTAGACAAAGCGCGAAGCTGGAGGTGCGTGACGTTCATCACTCGCACTACGGCCGGATATGTCCGATTGAGACTCCTGAAGGGCCCAACATTGGCCTGATAGGTTCGATGGCCATACACGCCAAGATTGACGAATACGGCTTCCTTAGAACGCCGTATCGCGTAGTGAAAGGCGGTAAAGTTACCGACGAAATCGTATACCTCTCGGCCGACGAGGAGAATCAGGAATACGTTGCTCCGGCCAGTACCCCGTTTGATCCCGAGACTAGGGAGATCACTGCGCCGCAAGTTATCGTGCGCCACGAGAATACCTATCCACAGGTGCCTTCAAACAAGGTTACCTATATGGACGTGTCGTCGATGCAGATAATGTCGGTGGCAACGGCTCTCATACCGTTCCTCGAGAACGACGATGCGAACCGCGCTCTTATGGGATCTAATATGCAGCGGCAAGCGGTTCCGCTTTTGCGAAGCGAGCCACCGCTTGTGCGCACTGGAATAGAAGGCCGTGCAGCTCGTGACTCGGGTGCTGTGGTTGTTGCTAAGCGATCCGGCACTGTTCGTTCGGTGACGGCCGAACGAATTCTTATTG
>JAOAGX010000274.1 GCA_026415535.1 Armatimonadota bacterium
GGTCGAGGAGATACCGCATTACGCAGGAACGGTGGGCGAGGTCGTTGAGGAACAAGATGCCGCCAACCACCGTTTCGCGGAAGCCATCGCCAGAAGTCGCGAGATGGCGGCGGCGGAAGGTGTGGATATACATGCTCACGTGGTCATTGGACACGAGGTCAAGAGCATCGTCGAGTTCATCAAATCGCACAACTTCGACCTATTGGTGATTGGTTTCATGGGTCACTCAGCGATATACGATCGCGTGATGGGAAGCACTTGCCAGAGTTTAGTTAGGTTAGCTCCCTGCTCCGTATTGGTGGTGAAGTAGGCAAATGGCGGAAGACGCATTAGCGGGACTAAGCGAAGCTCACAGGCGTGGTATCCGAGCCACGCTTGTCTTTGTGGACGAAGCTCTATGCGAAATCCAACAGTGGGCAGAGGGACGCGAGCTGTGTTCCGAACTTTACAGGGAGCGCAACAAACTCTCGACCGATCAGCGCCGGCTGTTAATCGGGGAGCTCGAGCGAATGCGCCAGGTCCTTGCCAATCTGCGCGACGAGCTTGGGCTTGAAATAGAGGTTCGCGGAGCCGAAGCCGCAGTCCACAGCCTTGCCTGCAGCTTATGGCCGCATCTAGCGGAGCTGAAGGGCAAGCATTTGAAGCGCTACGGACCTGCTTCGCTGGCGGCAATTGAGCGGCTCGCACTGAGTGTAGACGAGCTTATCGCGGGTGTGCAGCGCATGGCCGAAATTGCACGCATGGGTTGAAAAAAGAGAGCTGGGGCGAACCCTCACCCGGGCTTGCGCCACAACCGAACAGAGGCCGCCGCGCGAAGCTTCCACCCCAGCTAGGAGGTCTATGAGATAATTGACCTATGCGTTTGGGCAGGCAAATTGGTCAACTCTCCGGTCTTATTGTTGTGCCGGAGCTGAACAATTTGTACCCGTCGCTGATGAGGTTCAAACAAACCCGGCAAAAAACACAGCTTCTTGAGTCGCAGTGCCTCTTATGAATGCGGTATGACTCGTTTTTTCTGGCAAGTGCCTAGCCAATAACCGCTTTCAGGTTCGCGGAGACAGCGGCCTGTTATGAGGCTATTCCTCACCTATAGTTTTTCTAACCGCTTCGGCAATCTCGCCCACTAGGTCTTCCAGTTCGTCGCGATCGGGACCCTCTGCCATTACGCGAATAAGCTTTTCCGTGCCTGAAGGCCTGACAAGCACACGCCCTCGGCCGGCGAGTTTTTGCTCGGCGTTTCTAATCGCGGCCACGATTTCGGGGCGCATGTCCCATCCGTCACGTTCGCGGACCCGAACGTTAACCAAAAGTTGGGGGAACTCTTCCATTTCGGCTGCCAGTTCGGAAAGGCGCTTGCCGGTGGACAGCATTATCGACAGGACCTGAAGCGCGGTGATCATGCCGTCTCCGGTGGTGGTGTATTCGGATAGGATCACATGACCCGATTTCTCACCGCCCACGACGGCTCCCGTTGCACGCATCTCATCGGAGACGTATCGGTCTCCTACCGGTGTGCGCACGAGCCTGATGTTTTCCTTGGCCAGGGCTATTTCCAGACCGATGTTGCTCATCACCGTTCCTACGACGGTGTTTGTCGGTAGTCCGCCATTTCGCGCTCGATAAAGCCCATAGATTGCCATCACGTGGTCACCATCTACTATCTCGCCGCGCTCGTCCGCCATTATGACCCGGTCGGCATCGCCGTCGAAAGACAGCCCCGCATCGGCGCCGGTCTGTTTGACAAGTGTTGCCATCTGTTCTGGGTGGAGTGAACCGCACGATTCGTTGATGTTGACACCGGTCGGTGTCGAGTTGACACAGGTTGCCCGTGCACCTAGTTCATGAAAGATTCTCGGAGCCAGTTCGCTTGATGCACCATTCGCGCAATCGATCACGATGTTCATCCCGTCAAGAGGGGTCTGTGTCGTCTGCTTGACGTGGTAAGCATATTCCCAAACCAGCTCGTGTTTGCGGAAGATATTGCCGACGTCCTTGCCGATTGGCCGGGGAAAGCTGTCGAAGTTGTCGATCTCTTGTTCGATACGGGCCTCTACTGCGTCATCAAGCTTGTAGCCGTCTGGGCCGAAGAATTTGATCCCGTTGTCCTTGACCGGGTTGTGAGAAGCCGATATTACCACGCCGACCGCACAGCCCGTGCGAGTCGTCAAATACGCTACGCCTGGCGTTGGTATAACACCCGTCAGAAGCGCATCGACTCCCTGCGAGCAAATTCCAGCTACC
The DNA here is from genome assembly GCA_026415535.1 of Armatimonadota bacterium. Taxonomy (GTDB): domain Bacteria; phylum Armatimonadota; class UBA5829; order UBA5829; family UBA5829; genus CALJES01. The sequence continues at coordinate 2,242 of JAOAGX010000274.1, forward strand.
AGCGCGCTCTCCAGAATATCGCCGGAGATTCTCGGGTCTCTACCAACCAGCACCGTCGCGCGGCCCCCTATGTGACCTTGTTTTCGGTCCCCGAAGTTTTTTTCTATCAACACGTGCGCCGCCGTGGTTCCCAGCTTCAGCGCTACAAGCGGTGACAGCTCGGCGTTGGCTAACCCCCTAACTCCGTCCGTGCCAAAAAGCTTTTTCAACAGCCTACTCCTTGACAATAGCCTATTTTTTAAAGTTCCGGTTCGTGAAGCAATTCAAAAAGGTGCTCAACTGCGGTTAAAAGATTCAGTGGATAATCTTCCGCGAGATTGTTATTGCTTATCGACAATAATTACACTCACACGCACTTTTGGTGAGCCGACTACTTTGGCACCCGGCGGCACGCGAAGCGCGACGTATCGTGTGACGGTTTCAGTTGCTCCCTCCACCGATACTTCTTCAGTTTCTATGGTGCTTATCCCCATCAAAATCCTTGGTTTTCCTTCGAGCACGACCGAGGGTGGAGTTACGGAAACCTTTATTATCGATGCAGGAAACTTGGGTCGGCCGACGATGTTCTCACTGACCACGACTACTTTAGTAGCCGGGACTTCCACCACACCTAGTTTAAGGCGGACAATCTTGCCCGGTTCTAGCGTTACTCCGTCAACTTTGTTCCCTGCAGCATCGGTTGGAGTGACCTCAAAGTAACCATCGATCGGTTTGGCGGAGCCACCCCCAGTGA
>JAOAGX010000275.1 GCA_026415535.1 Armatimonadota bacterium
ATCTAAGGCCTCCCACGCTGAACTCTAGCTCGTCTGTAATACAGGCGCGCCGCTACCAAGTACGCAATCAACGCAGACGCTGAAGCCAACCCCAAAACAATCGCTAATTTCGCCTGCCTTGAATTCCCGACGGCGGCTTCGCGCATAGGCTTTGGCTGAATGAGCGGCAACGCCAGTCGTTTGAAATCCCTATTCTTAACAGTCACCCTATACGAATAAGAGTTACTGCCGAGCTTCAGAACTATCTTAACCCACTTGTTCTCCAACTCCTTTAATCCTCGGAACTCGAATGGCGAGTATACTAGATAGCTTACTTCGATTCTTGGAAACCTTCTCAGAACCGAGATGAAAGGCTCCAGGGGCAATGTGCCGTCTCGCGAACTTGCCAACGGAGGAGTTCGAAAGAGCAAGCTCGTGGTAGGTTTAGCTCCGGGAGTCGAAGCACGCGCTACGGTCACCCTCGTATCGCGCACAAGCCAGGAAGTCTCGCGAACAAGAGCTTCGATGTCCTTAAGCGCTTCAGTTTTGGGAATCTCCGAAGTGTAGTTTATAGCTACTTGGTCGAAAGGCCCTATCCCGCTTAACACCAGCACCAGCACGTCAGGTGCGAAGTGCGTTTCCCTTGCCTCGGCCACCAAACACACAGAGCTAATCAGAAACGCACAAAGTAACGTCGCTATTAACCGCCCATACAGAAACCAACACGCAGCTTGAAACAAGCACCCGCGGGAAAACCGGACCATTTGAATTCTCGCAGTAGAATCTAGGGGAAAGCGAAAATGGTGGAGCTGAGGGGACTCGAACCCCTGACGTCCACACTGCCAGTGTGGTGTTCTCCCATCTGAACTACAGCCCCACCAGAGCAACGCCAGTAATTATACCACGACAAAGTGCTATCCGGCAATGCTACCTCCTAACAAAAATAATTCCGTCGACAGAAAACATTTTATAATTATAAATACAATAGCAGCTCTAGCAACAAGCAGGACTATGTCCCGTGCTCGTACAAACCGATTTTTGGCGACGGATTAAAAAAGGGCAACCCGCCGCCGCAACTTGATTCTCGGAAACTCAGTAGTCGCAAGTAGCCACAATGGATGATCCACTCGAAATTTCCCACGAACTGAAAAGCGCGCTCAATAGAAACGAACCTGTAGTCGCATTGGAATCCTGTGTCATCACTCACGGTCTGCCGCGGCCAACAAACGTGCAAGTTGCTTTTGATATGGAAAAGGCTGTTAAGCAATCCGGCGCCACTCCCGCAACCATAGGTATAATCAACGGCAAATTAAGAGTAGGACTTACAACCGAGGAGATCGAGCTATTGGGCAGCAAAGAAGCAACAAAGGTTTCCGTTCGGGATATGCCGTTTGCCATAGCGCGCGGTCTGCGAGGTGGAACAACGGTCTCTGCAACGGTGCGCATAGCTACTGCCGCCGGGATAAACGTGATCGTCACCGGAGGAATCGGCGGAATTAGTCGAGGCTATCCGCAGGACGTGTCAGCAGACCTTTGGGAGCTAGCACACACACCGGCAGTGGTTGTTTGTTCGGGAATCAAGGCTATTGCTGATGTCCAAGCGACAGTTGAGTGGCTTGAAACTCACGGAGTGCCTATTTACGGATACGAAACCGATGAGCTACCAGCATTCTACTCGCGTTCTTCGGGAATCCCCATTCCGAAGATTGAAGGCGTAGACGACCTTGTTGAATTGCTGAAGATCGCATTTGGCAAGCTTGGCGTTAGGTCGGCAGTATTGATCGCGGTTCCGGTCCCTAAGGAACACGAATTCGAAGCTTCTGAAACAATCGATCAAGCAGTGGCCGAGGCAAAAGAAAAACGGATCAACGGAAAGGAACTAACACCGTTTCTTCTCAATCGGGTTGATGAGTTTAGCAAAGGCAAATCTCGCGAAGCAAATATGGCGCTGCTTGTCAACAACGCTCGAACTGCAGGCCGTATAGCAGTCGCTATTTACGAAGAGTCGTGGCGCAGAATGGGCTTCAGGGTCTAACACGCAAAATAACTACACTCTGCCCCGCGTTCTTAATGGGAGCAGCGATGTTCGTGAAGATTTGCGTTGGTTCCGATGAACCAACATTAGCAACGAGACATCGCTATTGGAGGCACAGGCTCAACCTTTATCGTTGAGACCAAACATCACAAACCATGCGTGATGTTCTCCTCGATCTCTACCGTCGCTTCTTCGTCGATTTCAAGGACGAGCTGCTCGACTACTTCACGGATGTCACCCTCAGTAACCCGCGCCTCCGATTCCGGAGACCAGTTTATGATTACGGTGAATATCTGAGGCTGAACAGCTTCGGATTCCATATATGCCCTCCCGTATAGCCAACGCCTGCCCCGAAGTTATGATGTTCCTTTCGACCGTTCCGCCTTTCGACTCCTCCTTCCAAATGTTGTTGCAAGCCGTTTTTTGGCAGTTACGGAGAGCTAAGTACGCCGACAGCCTGCTAATAATCACTCAGTTTTTCGCTCAGCCTCTATTTCAAGGACCTTTTGGAAGCGCCTCTTGTCATTCGCGGTAAGATTGCGCACGCGAGCCGTTTTGATCAAATCACCCTGCTCAATTCTAAACGCAACATCCATTCCGTCGATCAATCGACCAAAAACGGTGTACTCGTAGTCCAGGTGGCGCATAGGTTCAAGTAGAATGTAAAATTGGCTTGTAGCACCATTGGGGTCAGAAGTGCGAGCCATTCCAACGGCTCCCTTGGTATTGATGAGCCCATCCAACACCTCTATACCTATCGGCTTGACTTTCTTTGTGCAAGCATCAGTCTGTATCAGCCTTTCTTTGACAACGCGGCCGAACTTGACACCGTTGTAACATCCTTCTCGGACCAGCCGTGCTATCCGCGAAGTAGTGATCGGACAGTCCTGTTCAAACAAAACGAACGCAATCCTACCCTTAGTGG
>JAOAGX010000276.1 GCA_026415535.1 Armatimonadota bacterium
CTCTGACATTTTGGCACTTCATTTCAGCTTCCTTGCGGTCCACAATACCCTTCTTAACTAGCATAGCCAGATACTGGTCGAGCGTCATCATCCCTTGCTTCGAACCGGTCTGGATCATCGAACCGATCTGGAAGGTCTTCGACTCACGAATCAGGTTGCGAATCGCCGGTATTGCTACTAGAGTCTCAAACGCAGCCACCCTACCTTTGCCGTCCTTGCGCTTCACTAGAGTTTGGGAGATCACTC
>JAOAGX010000277.1 GCA_026415535.1 Armatimonadota bacterium
AGATGTGTATAAGAGACAGACACCAGATGACCAGTTTCGGCGGCGGTAATGGCCAGGTGAATTGTTTCCAGATCACGCATCTCGCCAACAAGAATGACGTCCGGGTCCTGCCGCAGAACAAACTTCAGCGCGTTCGCGAACGAGTGCGTATCAGTGTCCAGCTCGCGCTGGTTGATGATGCACTTTATATCCTCGTGCAAGAATTCCACAGGATCTTCTACCGTGACTACGTGGCAAGGAATGTTCTTGTTGATGTAGTCTATCATCGCTGCCTGCGTAGTCGATTTGCCCGAGCCAGCTGGACCTGTCACCAGCACCAGCCCTCTCGGCCGTTCTGCGAAGTACTTGCATACCGGAGGCAGCATCAGTTCTTCCATTGTCTGTATGCGGATCGGTATTACCCGGAATACTATTCCGACGTTGCTACGTTGGATGAACAGATTCACACGGAACCGCGCCAGACCTTCGATCACGTAGGCTAGATCCAGCTCCCATTCTTCCTCAAACCGGCGCTTCTGGGAATCGGTAAGAATGCTGTAAGCAAGTTCCCTAACTTCCTCTGAGGAAAGTGGTGGAACCTCCTCGACAGGCATTAAGTCTCCGTAAATCCTGATTAGCGGACGACTATTGGCCTTGAGGTGCAAATCGGAGCCGTTCTTGCTAACGGTCATATGAAGTAGTTCGTCAATCGAAGTTCGGGTCATGTCGTCACCCTCGGGGTCATCCCCAGCATCCGAGAGGCGAGCTGCTCGAAATCACGCGGATTGGACGACTTCACAACCGCATCCTCGTAGGAAATATAGCGTTTTCTCAACAGCTCTATTAGATACTGATCCAACGAGATCATGCCATGCTCGGCACCTGCCTGGATGTCGGAGTATATCTGGTGCGTCTTGCCTTCTCGGATGAGAGTCCTGATCGCTGGCGTGGCGACCATAACTTCGAACGCTGCTATTCGGCCCTCGATATCTCGTCTGGGTAACAAGGTTTGCGAGATGATCGCCTGAATAGTGACGGAAAGCTGCATTCTGATCTGGTTCTGCTGTTCAGGAGGAAATACATCGATTACGCGATCTATGGTTTGTGGAGCGTCGGTCGTGTGAAGCGTAGCAAACACTAAATGGCCTGTCTCCGCCGCAGTGATAGCCAAGGAGATGGTTTCAAGGTCTCTCATTTCCCCCACGAGGATTACGTCCGGATTCTGCCTCATAACATGTTTCAGGGCTGCGGCAAACGTGTGAGTGTCGATTTCGATCTCGCGCTGGTTGATTGCACTCAACTTGTCCTCGTGGACGAATTCAATTGGATCCTCGATGGTAATGATGTGACAGCGGCGATTGCGGTTGATATGATCAACCATCGCGGCAAGTGTGGTCGACTTTCCCGAGCCAGTTGGACCAGTTACAAGAACAAGCCCTCTAGGGCGCATACATATCTCTTTGGTGATAGGAGGTATCATCAGTTCGTCGATCGTTTTTATCTTGACCGGGATCAACCTCAGCACTGCTCCCATCTTGCCGCGCTGCCGAAAGCAGTTGACTCTGAACCTAGCAACCCCCTTAATCTCATACGACAAGTCGAGTTCCATATTTTGCTCGAACCTCTTCCGCCGCTCCTCGCTCAGTATGGGGTAGATGTAGTCTTCAGTACGCTCTACGACGGGGTAGTCGGTTCGGATGAGCTTGCCGTGGACACGAAAAACGGGCGGCTCCCCCACCCTCAAGTGCAGGTCAGACCCTTCTCGCGAGCACAGATCACGCAGAAGGTCGTCTAAAGTTACGCCAGCAGACAAAAACCATCACTCCTTCAAAATCCAAAGTCGAGATAGGACAAGGCCTGTTTTTGACATCCGACTTCGGACTTTTTACTACTGTCTACGCATCATCTGCTTCAGCTCGGTTAGATTGCCCGCGTTGGCCAGGGCTTCTTCTTCGGATATTATTCCAGCCTTATACAACCGGTCAAGGCATTGGTTCATTGTTTGCATTCCCCAAAACCCACCCTCGGCTATCGCTTGGTGAATCTGTCCGGACCGGCCTTCCTCCAACAGTTTCGCAACAGTCGGGTTGACGATCATAATCTCCACCGCAGCAATTCGCCCCGGCCTATCTATCCTAGGAATAAGCTTCTGCGAAATCACACCTTTCAGCGAGATAGACAACCGCATGCACACCATAGGCTTGTCATGCGGAGGAAACATGTTCATTATGCGATCCAGAGTCTCCGCCGCACTGCACGTGTGGACGGTCGAAAAAACCAGATGACCAGTTTCCGCCGCTGCAAGTGCAACGTTCATTGTCTCAACATCACGCATCTCGCCAATCAGAATTACATCTGGGCTTTGCCGCACCACATACTTGAGCGCATCGGTAAACGAATCAGTATCGATACCGATTTCACGCTGGTTTACGATCGATTTCTTGTCTCGGTGAACAAACTCGATTGGATCCTCGATCGTAACTATGTTGCAGCGGCGCGTATTGTTAATGAGGTCTATCATAGCAGCCAACGTTGTGGATTTGCCACAACCAGTGGGACCTGTTACCAGTACCAACCCCTGTCTCTGGC
>JAOAGX010000278.1 GCA_026415535.1 Armatimonadota bacterium
GTGATCCGCTATCTTATAGTGTCGGTGAGCTAAGGGGTGATTCGGCCCGTCTATGCCATAGCACTTCTTTTTGCGGAAGCACAAGAACAAGACCAGAGACCGAACTGCTCGGGATGACAAGGTCAAGAGCGCCGGACGAATTAAAGGTTGCATCGAAGGGATGATGCCATGCTACCCCTCTAATCCTATTTCCCACATACGTTCAAGGTCGCGGCGCGAGTAACTTTTGAACGCGATCAGGGTGTTCGTGCGCACGATTCCATCCATCTTAAGCATGCTCTTTGTGACAACGTCAGCAAGCTCTTCATGCTCTTTGACTCTGACTATCGCGACGAGGTCATAGTCGCCTGCCACCGAGTAGACCTCTGCGACGCCCGGCACTTCTGCCAACGCCTCGGCGGTTTCGGGCAGTCTGTCACGCTCGCCTTGGATTAGGACTATTGCCGTTATCATTGTTTCCTCCTTATCATATAAGGCCGGAACCCCGGCCGCTACATAATCTTGTTTAGTTTCCAGGTCTCGACCAGTCGGACAGGATGGTAAGATTCTTTGGCTTTACGCAGACCGGGCACGCCCAAGTCTTGTTCTCGGTTTACGTAAGTATATCCGGCAGCCTCGTGGATGCAAAACTCGTTGTTGATTAGTTGGTAGAGACCATCTATCGAGCTGTCAGCTTTTTCCACGTGAACTACCAAAGTCTGAGGATTGAGCGCCTCGCCGAGCGAGAATGCGAGAATCTGCCCTTCTATGCGAATTGCTCCCCCTACAAGTTTCAGAGCGTCGAAATTGGTCAGCATTTCATAAACAGCCACTCTCTCACGTGCAAGGCTTTCGACCGATTCGCAGAGCTTCTCGTCGCACCACCGCTCGGCAAACTTCCAACACTCCTCAGTTAGGTTGCCGCTTAAGGCTACATATTCATACTTGTGCTGCGACTTAAACCGGTTGATAAAGTTGCGCTTCGCATCGAACTTTCGGCCTGGAAGATCGATGAGGTCCGAGGCGAGGTAGACATAGTCCCAGTTGTCGCGATCCAGCTCGAGTTTGTAACGCGGATCGCCGCGAAATAGTTCGGCAACTCGGCTCGGCAGGTACGCGAACTCCATCTCAGCGTCCTTTGCTCGATCAAAAGCCTGCTCGATTGCTGGTCTGGCACATCTTCCGCCAAGAGGCATCAAGCACCGCCGAACTCCGTGTCGGTTGTAATGAACAATGACGCACTCGCCAAGCCGTGACACTTGCGTGTTGTACGACCTACGCCAGGAGAATATGTTGGTGAAGGTGTAAGCAGAAATATCGGGTGGATCGTTAGCGAAAAGCGAGTCGAAAACAGGTTTGTCTTCAAGCAAGACCTCTCGTGAGTCCGGGAATTCCGGGAAGTCCATCTGCCCAACCTCCAAAACGCGCGCTGATTCGAAGTCACACTTATGGACAAGCGTAGGCGATCCCTCCTGGAGCAAGAAACCACAGTAAAAACTGGCGGGATCATGGTTGAGTTGCCAGCCAAAATGGGTAACACCGTTAAGTGCCGCGCTGTTGATGCGAGTGGATCCAGGGAGAGAGCGCTCTCAATGCTGCGATTCAAGCCAAGGAGCATAAGGGCCAAGCTCGTTCTGGCGATGTTTGTGGCTGTACTGCCGACGGTGGCGGTACTGGCGTGGGATGAGTTTGCGAGGGAGCCTCGCGCCGGCGAAGAAAACAATCAGGTTTTGACATTTGCCCTGTTCTTTGGTGCTTCCCTATTTGCAGTGGGGGTTGTTTGGTTTTTAGGGAACAACCTGTCGCGTCCTATTCGTAGACTGTCTCACGTCGCCGACGCGATGGCTGTCGGCGACTATAGGAGAAGAGTGGCAATTGAAACAGGAGACGAATTCGAAGTACTGGCGGAGTCGCTCAATGGATTAGGCCGGAGTTTGGTAAGACACGAGACGGCCGTTCGCTGCCAGACCGAGATGTTAGCCGCGATGGCGGAAGCCGCAAGAATGGCGTCGTCAACGATTCACTTGGGCGAGTGTGCGAGGATAGTTGCCAAGGTCATGTGTTCGCACCTCGGCGCAAAGGATGCGACGGTTTACAGGGTCCTCGTCGGTCAGGGAGATGTAAAGCCGATCGGGCGATGTGGCCGGCGTGCGCGGTCTGTCTGGCGGCTGATTGCCAGACGGGTTGTAGAGTCCGGCGAGCAGTTGGCAATATCTGCGCGAAGTTTAGCGCAACAGGGAGTGGACGCAAGCGGGGAAGCCGTGCTTGTTGGGCTGCCGCTGTCCTCGGGCGAGGAAACCATAGGAGCTATTGTGGCTTATTTCGAAGGCGTCAAGCGAAGCGAGCTCCTGCCGGGCAGCGTGAGAGCTGACGTGCTCAGAACTTTCGCCGTCCACGCCGCAGCGGCTATAACCAACGCCGAAATCCACACACAGAGCGAGGAGTATTCGGAAGTGCTCGAGGAATGGGTAGATCACCTGTCCGTTGTGATGCAGGTGGCTGACGCGATATCTCCTTCACTGACGTTGGACGAGACCTTGGAAGCACTTGCCAAAGCCACGGCTGCTGCTCTTGGTGCTAATCTATGTTGTATATTTAGGCCAAACTCTTGTGGCGAGCTTGTACTTCGGGGGTGTTCAGAGGCTTGCGATCAAGCGCATCCCGACTTGCAGGTGAAATCAGATTTATCCGAAGTCAGCAGGTCATTCGTTGAAAAACGAACGGTCCTATGTCGGGACATGAGGAGAAGTCGCTTTTTAACTACCCGACGTATCGCAGAGGAAACAGGACTACGGTCGATGGTGAGCACGCCACTTATTGTGGAGGTCCTGGCAATAGGTGCCATTGCCCTATACAGTGCACGAC
>JAOAGX010000279.1 GCA_026415535.1 Armatimonadota bacterium
TCGTGGGCTCGGAGATGTGTATAAGAGACAGCCGTACCCCTTGCGCTTGCCAATCCGCTGATGGTCAAGTAGTTCTCCACTCGATCGCGCACGCGCGCCAGATCGAAACCAGTCATCTCGAAAGCTATATCAGCCTGCTTGGACTCAATGTTTATTGTGCCGGACAAGCCAACGCGAGCATCACCGCTTACAATCGAAGCTTCAGAAAGTGTAAGTACATTATCCCTAAGCGCAACTCTAGCACCCGCAGTGTTGACGATGAAACCGTAGGCTAATCCGTCGTCCAACCGCAGCGTTCCATCGACTGTAGCACCCTTAATGCGAGAATCTCCCGGCTCCAGCTTCGCATTTGGCATATAAGCTCCCGAGAATGCAAAATCACCTGCGATCGTGCCAGTTATATCGATATCCCTTCCTACCAACTCAGAAAGCCGATTTGTTTGCAGCCTCTTTACGTGGGCCTCTCCGCGAAAATCTATTACCCGGCCACCCGCGAAGCCAGCAGCCGTCCCAGCAAAACGCATCTCGGTTGGAAAAATCCTTACGATTCCCTCCTTGACAGTTGCCTTGCGTTTGTTTGCTGAGAACGCCATTCGCATATAGTCAAGTTCGGTGTCCGCGTACCGACTATTGAATACTTCGACGCCACCAGTCACAGTCGGATTCTTTGGATCACCGAACACTCGCCCCGCTGCATACACAATGCCGCTCAAATCCACATTCTTAAGGATCGACCCCACCGTAGATAGGTCAATCGCCTCAGCGGAGTCCGCCAGGTCGACCCTATCCACCCCGCCGATACCCCGAATTTGAACCAAACCATCGGCCACATTCATCGCCATTACACCGGTAACGCGAAGTGATTGTACATCCAGATCAAACTCGGCAAATAGCGCCGGTACGTCCACGCATCCAAAGGATGCACTGGTTGCAGCAACTCGTGCGAACACCCGAGGCTTTGTAATCAACCCGCTCACGACAAAGTCCACGTTTGCAAAACCCTCAGCGCGAGCCTCTGGCGGTAGAGGAAGTTTGCCTATCGACAATCCGCGCACACTGCCTCGGATGGCAATATTTCGCACTCCAGCGAGACCAACTTTACCACAAGCTTCAACATCCGCTCCGTCAACTGAGAATTTCAAAGAACTGAGGAATAGTTCGCCGTTACTATATCCGACTGACAGACGCACGTCGCGCGCGGAGTAACCGAACGCGGATATTTGGCTTAACGTCATAGAAGCCTGTCCTGCCGGTTCGGCCAAGACACCCCCAAGGGTTGCGCTAAAACTGCTCACATGCCCAATCTGAACTCTGTGAGGCAATCGAGACACACCAATCGCGCGCAAGACGCTGTCTACACCAAGCGCCGACAATGACATGTTCAGGTAAACCCTGGGATTGTCGAAACCAGTCACGCTCCCAGAAACTGCCGCGCGAGAACCAAAAACAAAGCCGCTCAGATTCAACACGGCCCTGTTGCCCATCAGCGCTATCGTCCCACCAACCCGTTCCGCTGGCGCACTAAGCCCAGGCATGCCAGCTTCGACGCCCGCAAGCCGCACCATGCCCGTGACGGAAGGAATTCCCTTTATCGGAACACGCGTTGCCAAGCCGACCGCAGCATCAGCCGTTCCAGCACTTACCTTTACCCTATCGGTAGCACCGGCGAGCGATACAAGAAGTGGAACGCTCACACCAGAAACTGCTGCGTCTATCCGCAGAGTCGAGCCGACCTGATCGAACTCTCCCACACCTTGCACATAAGTTAATTGTCCTGGCTTACCAACACCAGAAAACTGAAAGCCCCAAACTGGATAGCTGCCTCCATTTAACCGAGCGTTCAAATTATGCAAGTTCAGAATAGTAGGCCGGCCGTGCCCCCTTGAAAGCCAATCCACGAAGCTGATCCGGCCGCCGGAAACCGTCACGCAGCCTTTGAAAGGTGGACCCGGCGGTCCGACTGAGGGCTTGATCAGCTCCATAACGTTCAAGGATCCGTCCGGCCTTCGCACGATTCGAACTTCTGGATCTACCACTTCAATCGACCGGATTCCGCTTGCACCCATTCCGCCTACTATGACGCCACCAACATCATAGCGAACCGTGATCCTTCGCACCAAGACCATTTTCCCGCTTGCAAAAGTAGGCCCGTCAGCGATCTCGAGCTTTTCGATAACTGCGGAGCCAAGAGGAGCAAGACGAGCACGACCGACACGGACTTCCCTTCCAAAATATTGCGACAGAGCGTCGCCAAGAATCCATTGGGCATCCGTGAGCAGCAAACGCGTCTGGTGGACCAAGTGTGCCGCCCCCAGTATCGCCATCGCGACTACAGGGGCACACAAGACCACCATTACGATCCATCTTTGATGTCGTGTTAGGGTGCACTCCCGCATGCCGAGCACAACCTTATTCCAAAAACTTTGACAAAGCTATCCATGTAAAACTCGCGAACTTCTTCCATATCGGGCGGCGAACCTATAAGTTCGGTTACCGACGTTAGACTGCTCGACTTCAAGCCGCACGGGTTGATTAGCGAAAAGTCTGACATATCAGGGGCAACGTTTAGGGCGAAGCCGTGATAGGTTACTCGCTTTCTAACGGCGATTCCTATCGAACAAACCTTTTTGCCATCCACCCAGACTCCCGCCGGTGGATTACGATAACCCACAAGATTGAATCGGGCTAGAGTGTCAATCACCGTTTGCTCAAGCAACCGAAGGTATTTATGAACATCGCCGCCAACATCGCGCAACTTCAGTATGGGATATCCCACCAATTGCCCCGGGCCATGGTAGGTAACGTCGCCGCCGCGGTCAATGCGAACGATGTCTATCCC
>JAOAGX010000280.1 GCA_026415535.1 Armatimonadota bacterium
GTACACCAGTGCGCTCTCCTCCAACCCCGAATATCCCTTGAACCAGCGCACCGTAGGTTTCGACCACGACTCCCTCCTCGGGAATAATCTCGGCAATTGTCCCATCAATATAAGCCGCGACTTCTACGGGCGTCGAAGGCATTCTGATACCAACGTGGCCAGTGGCGTGAGAGACCAATTCCACTGTGCCGGTGAACGGGCTTTTGCACTCCGACCTGAACAAGCCGAAAAACGACCTGCTCTCGGCAATAACCTGCCCCACCTCGATCCGATCTCCCTGCCCAACCTTGAGCGCATTAATCGCCTCAGCAGGCTCGATGCCCAGCATCTCTGCAACTTTGATGGTCTGGATCACACCTGGTATCTCGGTTCGAGCAACGACAGTTTCTGCCGTTACCCGATCTCCAGGCCTGACCATTACCTGGCCCTTGAGTGGCAGTCTTCTAGTCTTTCTGATTGTAGTAGCGGGACTAACAGTTAGCCCGGGGGTATATGCAGCACTCATAGCCTACTCCACCGCCAATCCCAGTGCCTGGTGCCACTCGCGAAGTTTGGCAATCCGCGAAATAGGATCATCCGGCAAGACGAGAGGACGACCTCGGCAATCAATGATAACGCCTACCGCTCCGCCCTCTACTTGTGCAGTCATCTCACGCCCCTTGCCCGCGCCGACGTCGAGCTTTCCGGACGGCCGGATCACTGCTCGTCTCGTCTCATTGACAGACAGCGGAACCAGCTTGATTTCGCCGAACGCGACACGATGAACCTCCCCATCGAGATCGATCGTGCACGCTAGCTCCCCAAGTTTGATCCTGCCGACCGGTGCAATCACACTGCCCAACTTAATCAGGCAATCGCGGTCGAAAACCTGTGCAGCAGCCTGTGGGTGGACTGTGGATAAAACGCCAAGCTGAGGCATCATAAAGATTGAATCGACAGCCAGCAAGGTTACACCTTCGGGCTGATAAGCGTCGATCATCATATACGCCGCCTCTGTACGACGCGGCGCATGACTCAACACGCCTCCACTGCCCACTATCATATCTAGGGACATCATGTCAACGAGTGTCTCGCCTGTTTCCTTCTGCTCCAGGATCTCGCCGATCGTTCGCACAGTCTGCACGCCTTTAAGTGATCTAGCCAGCGTCTTGTGGTGTTCGAAAGCAAGTCTCAAAGCCTCTCGCGCGACTGCCTGTTCGATTCTAAGGTCTCGCATAGTTTGGGGAATCGTGGTCGGCCGGATCATCTTGTTGCGAAGGCTGTTGCGCAATGAAGCCTCGTCCACCTCAAACGGAACCCAGCGGCTGATATTGGCCGTTCCGGCTTCCGCAAGCACGTTACAAATCGAATAGCTCATGCCTAGATTGGCGCTCACTGTTCTGTTGTAGACCTTACTGAAGACTGAGAATACGTCCGTCGTCGCCCCCCCTATATCAACTGCTAACACGTTGATACCGCGCTCCTCAGCTACGGTCTGGATGATCTTGCCGACTGCATTCGGCGTAGACATAATCCCCGAACTCACCCAGGAGCTGAGTTTGCCGTATCCGGGTGCCTGCTGCATCACGTGTTGCAAAAATAGCTCGTGGATTGCTTCCCTAGCGGGATCGAGGTTTTCCCGGTCAAGACTAGGACGTAGGTTCTCGACTATGCGCAAATCTACACGGTTCCCTAAGACTTCCTTTACCGCATCTCGCGCGTCCTTGTTGCCAGCGTATATAACCGGCAGGGCAAGGTTACCCCCGAGCCGAGGCTTGGGATCGGCCGATACCAGCATCTCTGCGATTTCGACCAGGTGCTTGACCGTGCCCCCATCAGTTCCGCCGGACACTAGTATCATATCTGGTCTCAGCTCTCGAATGCGCTTGACTTTCTCATAATCCTTGCGGCCGTCGTCGACAGCTATCACATCAATAATGATCGCGCCAGCACCTAGCGCTGCCCTCTCGGCCGACTCCGCACTCATTGCCTTGACCACGCCCGCAACCGTCATCTGCAAGCCACCGCCTGCGCTGGAAGTCGATAAATAAACATCGACTCCCGCCCCGTCCGCGCGCAAAGGTCTTATGATACGACCGTCGGCGTCCAAGATCGGTTTCCCCGCTAGCTCCTCAACTTCTCGAATAGCATTGACGACGCCGACCGTCACATCGTCAAACGGAGCTTCGACCGTCGTCGGCGCTTCCCCTCTCACGATGAGCCTGTATTCATCGCCCTGCTTCTCAATCAGGATCGCCTTTGTGGTCGTAGACCCGCAGTCTGTTGCAAGAATGCTCTTGATCTCGGACATTTCGAAGCTATTCTACCATCCTGCCTGCACAGCTTCAATCACGCAGCACGTCGGGGTTGTTTTATAGAAAGCAAACCAGAGTTTCGGCGATCCGATACCATTCGACCAAGAAGGAAAATCGCTGAGAACGTTCATACCGCAACAACCTTCACTTCAAAGACCGCCGTTCGTCATTCTTAGCGAAGCGAAGGATCTCTGGGTTCTGGATAATGCTAGGTTCTTCGCTCCGCCTAGAATAAAGACCTCGTGAACGCGCTCAAAAGATTAATTCAAACACGAAGCGACAAAAAATGAAAGAGTTTGCCGACGAGAGATGTATAATTTTTCAGGTGCATAGCACAGGAAGTTGTTAAACATGACCAAACCTGCGCATCCAAACACATACAGTGCTGTTGTGTTAATACTACAACTGCTGGGCTATATTTCCGCATTTGCCGCGCCGGCGACCGTGCTCTCGTTGTCGTTTCCGGAGTATACGATCTGGCTCTGTCTCTTATACACATCT
>JAOAGX010000281.1:0-299 GCA_026415535.1 Armatimonadota bacterium
TTCCTGATGTCCACCTGAACGCGCGGTACAGTCCTGTGAAGATACGAGATGCCACGCCGGAGTAGATAGACGAGGACGTGGCGAAGCTCATCGAGGCAGGTAAACCACTGGACAGACTTTCGATTTCAATTCTAGGACTAGACGACAAGGTTCCCGATCAGAACGTAATTGCCTTCTTCAAGGCGGCGGACAGGCACTGGCACTGATTCATCTGGCAAGCAATGATAATAGCGCGATATACTCTTGATAGGAAGGAGATTTTGAGCAGTTGCAGCACGTCGTCGTATTCAGAGATGAGT
>JAOAGX010000281.1:309-2780 GCA_026415535.1 Armatimonadota bacterium
ACACATATTTGCCCATGTTCATCCTAGAGCCACTGTTGGCCTTATTCGCTCTCGTGATCAGGGCCGGACATGGGACGTTGGTTCGTACACAATCGCGTTTGACCCTGGTGAAGGCACCAATCTTAACGATCCATCGCTCACAACATTGAGTGACGGCACTATTATTCTGACCGTGTTCACAACGCCTTGCCCAAGGGATGTGCGCGGGTGGGGCGACAAAGCAGTTCCGGTCAGAGGCAATGATTATTACTATGTTCCGACCGAACGTCGAGTATTGGTTTGCCGGTCACGTGATAACGGCTACACTTGGGAAGGCCCGTTCGAGGTCCCATTCAAAATGGCTGGGGTTTTCGGTGCGGTGGTTGAGTTAGAAGATAGCAGCATATTGATGCCCATTACTGCCAGGATGCGCGATTCAGCCGATGAAGCTGCAATGCTGATCTGCTCTGAGGATCAGGGTCGTACTTGGGAGTATTACTCGACGATTACCACCTGGCACGAGGGAGAAAAAGGAGCACAGACATTCGGTTTACCTTCCGTCGTTAGGTATGACAGCAATCACCTTCTTGCCGTTGGTTGGACAGTTGCTGCGTCGGGCACACTTGTTAGCCATTCTTTTGATGGCGGCAAGACGTGGGAACCGGTGTATCCAGTGAACACACGCGGCTCTTGCATGCAGTTGTGTCTCACATCGAAGGGAAC
Source organism: Armatimonadota bacterium (assembly GCA_026415535.1). Lineage (GTDB taxonomy): Bacteria > Armatimonadota > UBA5829 > UBA5829 > UBA5829 > CALJES01. The sequence continues at coordinate 1,012 of JAOAGX010000281.1, forward strand.
AACCTTGATGAGCTATGGTTACAGGGAGAGACCTTTTGGTATAAGGGTCCTCCCAAGCTACGATCAAGGCAGAACGTGGGACATAAGCAAAGTAGTTGCCCTGCGGTCGGACGGTGCGATGCGCGACCTAGGCTATCCTTGGACGATAGAGCTTCCAAACGGCGAGTTGTTTTGCGTCTACTACTTCAACCTGAACGAATCGCATAAGCCCTATTATGACGAAAAAGCGGCACTTGCACTATGCGAAAAGTGGGGTTTGGATCCGGAGCTGTATACGTACCGGACAGCCGGACTGCGATTCATCGCGGCGACGATTTTTTTGGAAGACGAGATGGGCGAACTGGCAGGCACATGCGTGGGCGAGGCGGCAGTAAGTACTGAGGGACCGACGCTCCTGTAGAAGAGCCTAAGGGCTATAGTAGTTCCAGATCACCTTGTTGCGCTTATAGTAGTTGCGCTTCCAAAGACGCTCGCGATTGGGGTCCGGATTAGGGTCCGAGTTGTGATAAATGTGGATCTCTCGTCCGGAGCATACGATTATCTCTTCGCGCCAGTCGCCGGAAACATCGGCAACATACAGCCTATCAGCCTTTTCCTTGAAGCGTTTCAAGAACTTACCGGTTAGCGGGTCGAATATACAGACGTCTCCAGACTTATGTCTCTCCTTGGCTGCCGCTAGCTGCTTGGCCTGTCCAGTCCAGTCTATAGTCCAGATCTCTTCCACTCCTTTAACAGTCCAGCCTTCCGGCGCGACTTTGTCCATTTCATAATCCGCTATGACCGCGCCATTGGCATCGAATACAAAGGGTTTCTGATGTTCGTCATATCTGCTTCGACACCATATTTCCAATCCTTTTCGGGAGCAGTCGAACTCGCCAACCGCAGCGTTCTGCGGTTCCTGTCGCTTGTAGTCGGATTCCCAGATCAGTCGATCCTTATTGAACAGGAACACGCGCTGCCCGCCTTCTTCGAGGGCTACGATTTCCAATCCGGGGGTATCAGGCCGTATATCATTTACAAATATCGAGTCCAAGTGTCCTCTGACGTCAAACAGTTGCTTTAGCTTGCCATCGTGATCAATTACAGTGGCTCCGAGCACTTCATCTCGGCCGTCGCCGTCTATATCAGCGATTCTTGCACCAGTGTGCGCACACCCGAGGTAGTCACTGGTCTGCCATAGAGGCTGGCCGTCCAGATTGTCCGAAGCATATGCCGCCAAGAACTTACCCATTCGGTAGCCTTCGCGATTTGTGGCTTGCAGTATAAGGTCGCGGTCCCCCTTGCCGCGCAGATTGGCAATAATGACGTTCTCCCAGTGCTCAGCTTCCTTGGGAAACGGCAGTTTCCTGCGCGTTTTTAATTTGCCAGTGTCGGCAGCAGCTATGTTAAGCAATCCATCCCTTGTAAGGAACACTACTTCGGTACTTCCGTCTCCATCTATGTCGGCCGCTTGAACTCCTGCAGCGTGAAGTCCAGGTAAACCGTACGTTTCGGAAGACGAAGACACCTGAACGTCTAACTTGAGGTGCCACAGTCGCTTTCCGAAATGCGAGTAAGCCCCTATGTTTCCGGGGCGAGTAACAAGATAATCCATGAGGCCGTCATTATCCAGATCGGCGGCTATGATAGAACCTGCGCCATCCTCGTCGTTGAAGTCAAAATCGATTGGAATAACGAAAGGATTTGCCTCATACTGAGGCCAGTCTGTATCGGGGAATTTCGCATGTCCTGTTTTCGCGAGTAAGCAGGGGCTGATCCAAGCCGGAATG
>JAOAGX010000282.1 GCA_026415535.1 Armatimonadota bacterium
TGAGGTGATTGACTTCGGCGCGTCACGTTCGTTCTACAGGCATATTGCCTCGCTGGGAATAGATGCGACCTGCGACTCGGAGTCGGCCGAAATCGTTATCGTGTCGGACGCACCATACTACGCGGTTGAAGACCCGCAGAAGATCAACCTAGTCAAATCCAGGCTCGGCAAAAAACCGGTATTAGGTTTTGGACACGGCTGTGCGATAGTCGCTCAGTGCTGCGGAGCGGCAGTGGAGCGGCTTCCGTTCGGAGACCACGGGCTGAACATCCCTGTGAGATACGTTGGCGGCGGGCGCAACGAGATTACTGTGCAAAACCACAACTATGTGGTCATCCCGGACGGAAGTGCCGAGCGCTTGTTCGAAAACGTGCACGACGGTACTTGTGAAGGCTTTGTTTGCAAGGAAGCTAAAGCGGCAGGCGCGAACTTCCTACCCAACGAAGCTTGGTTTCAGGCCATGCTTGACGCCCTCAAGTGACCATCTGAATGCTGGGGTGTTTCGTTTTGCTGACCTACAGAGCTGACAAAATGCAAAGTTTGATGCTGAAAAACGGAGTTTGCAGTAGATGCCAAAAAGAACTGACATAAAGAAAATCCTGATAATCGGAAGTGGACCCATCGTGATCGGTCAGGCTTGCGAATTCGACTATTCCGGCTCGCAGGCCTGCAAGGCATTTCGAGAAGAGGGCTACCAAACGGTGCTCGTCAACTCGAACCCAGCCACCATAATGACGGACCCGGGAATGGCTGACCGCACCTATATTGAACCTCTCACGCTTGAATCGGTAGCCAAAATAATTGAGAGGGAACGACCGGACGCCCTTTTGCCCACGCTTGGGGGCCAGATGGGTCTCAATCTGGGCACATTCCTTGAACGAGAAGGTATCCTCAAGAAGTATGGCTGCGAGCTTATCGGGGCGGATGAAAGGGCGATAGCCCGTGCCGAGGACCGCGAGCTATTCAAGGAGACTATGCAGTCTATAGGCATACGCGTACCTCGAAGCGGCATCGCGCGCTCAATCGAAGAAGGGATGCAGGTAATAAAGCACGTGGGGTTTCCGGCCATACTCCGCCCGGCATACACAATGGGAGGTGCAGGCGGCGCGACCGCTTACAACATGGAAGAATTCGAGGAAATGCTAGCATTTGCGCTAGAGACCAGTCCTATACACCAGACGCTTATCGAAGAATCAGTGCTGGGCTGGAAAGAAATCGAATTCGAGGTTATTCGCGACTGCGCCGACAATGTTATCTGCGTCACCTCCATGGAAAACATCGATCCGATGGGAGTACACACCGGCGACTCTGTGGTGGTAGCACCGGCACAAACGCTCACCATGCCGGAGATGGCAAACTTAGTCGAGCTGTCGAAGAAGGTCATCCGCGCAGTCGGAATCAACGGCTGCGGCACTAACATACAGTACGCAGTAAACCCCGACAATGGGGACGTAGTCATCATCGAAATCAACCCCAGGGTCAGCCGCTCATCCGCGCTTGCCTCGAAAGCAACAGGATTCCCGATTGCACGCGTAGCCGCGAAGCTTGCGGTGGGATTGACCCTGGATGAAATCAAAAACGACATTACAGGTAAGACGTATTCGGACTTCGAGCCGACCGTGGACTATGTCGTGATGAAAGTTTGTCGGTTCGCATTCGAGAAGTTCCCACAGGCCGATCCTACGCTAAATACGTCGATGAAAGCTGTCGGCGAAGCAATGGCTATCGGGCGTAATTTCAAAGAGGCGCTACAAAAGGGAATCCGATCGCTTGAGATCGGGCGCTACGGCCTTGGCTCTGACGGCAAGGACCTAAGAGAAAAAGAACGACGAGACATGGACCTCATCCGCCGCAAACTCATTCAACCCAACGCTGAACGACTGTTCTTTATACGTTATGCAATCGAGAACGGGATGTCGACCGATGAGATATACGAACTGTCGAAGATTGATCCGTGGTTCATAGAGAACATTCGAGAGTTGGTAGAATTTGAGAAGCATTTCGAAGGAAAGTCGCTTGTAAGCATTCCTGCCGAAACGCTGCGAGAAGCGAAGCAGCTCGGATACTCCGACATTCAGCTGGCGCATTTACTCGAGACCGACGAAGAACAGGTCAGGATGCGCAGAAAGGTGTTGGGGATTGAGAGCACTTATTATCTTGTGGACACCTGTGCTGGCGAGTTTGACGCAGAAAAACCGTATTTTTACTCAACTTACGAGACGCTGGACCAAAGCCGCACAACAGCAAATCCCAAGAAGGTTATAATCCTCGGCGGCGGACCGAACCGCATCGGACAGGGTATAGAGTTCGACTACTGCTGCGTGCACGCCGCTTACGCCTGCCGCGAAGAAGGTTACGAAGCGATAATCATCAACTGCAACCCCGAGACGGTGTCGACCGACTTCGACACTTCCGACAAATTGTACTTTGAGCCGCTGACCCGCGAAGATGTGCTTGGAATAGTAGACCGCGAAAAACCTATGGGTGTGATCGTTCAATTGGGAGGCCAAACGCCACTAAATCTGAGTTTGCCACTAAAGCGGGCGGGGGTACCTATACTTGGCACGTCCCCTGAACAGATAGACCGCGCGGAAGACCGGAAACTCTTCAGTGAGTTGGTGAACAAGCTGGGTCTGCGTCAGACTGTCAACGATACCGCGACGTCTGTGGAAGAAGCCTTAGAG
>JAOAGX010000027.1 GCA_026415535.1 Armatimonadota bacterium
GTCCTGAGCGCTTAGGGTTGTGCGGGGCGTATAGCTGGCTCGATGGTAAGGCGGCATACGAGATTAACCCGGTAGGATGCAACCAGCCTGTCAAAAAGGGTAAGCCGATCGACCTGGTAAAGGGTCAGTGGGAGGGGATCAACCAGTTCGTCTACGAAAAGTCAAATAGGACTATCGAGCGGATGAACCTCTACTCGCTGATGGAAGATCCGATGACCTCTTGCGGTTGCTTTGAGTGTATCCTGGCAATGATTTTTGAGGCAAATGGATTTATGATCGTGAACCGCGAATACTCGGGGATGACCCCGTGCGGTATGACGTTCTCAACACTTGCGGGTTCTGTCGGCGGAGGTTATCAGACGCCAGGATTTTTGGGGGTGGGGAGGCTGTACGTCGTTAGCAAGAAGTTTATCTCCGCCGATGGCGGTCTCAAAAGGCTCGTCTGGATGCCGAAGGAGCTGAAGGATTTCCTGCATGACAGATTAGTCCAGCGCGGAGAGGAGCTTGGAATTCCAGATTTGGTGGACAAGATTGCCGATGAAACTGTGGCGGTTACAAGCGAAGAGTTGCTAGAGTATCTCCAAAAAGTCGGCCATCCGGCTCTGGAAATGCCACCGCTTTTGTGAGTTAGATTATTCGGAGCAATGGTCCTGGACGAATGTCCAGGACCATTGGCGGAATAATGACTCGTTTTTGCTTTTGGAAAGTATCACAATCTTGTTGACATACGGAGGCAAACATGGCACTGACGGCGCTTGACATCTTCAAGCATTTGCCGAAGACCAACTGCGGGAAGTGCGGCTTCCCAACATGCTTGGCCTTTTCGATGCAGATGGCAGCTAAGAAGGCCGGGTTGGACCAATGTCCGGAGGTGACCGAGGAAGCTCGGGCTGCTCTTGAAGGAGCTGCTTCTCCTCCAATGCGTCTGGTTTGTATCGGCAAGGGCGATGCGGAGATCAAGATCGGTCAGGAGACCGTTCTTTTCCGCCACGAGGAGACCTTTTATCACCCGGCAGGTGTGGCCGTTCGCTTAAGGGATGACACGGATGATGTTCAGGCGAAGGCACAAGCGATCAAGGCCCTTGCGTTCGAGAGAGTAGGGGAGAAAATTAAGGTTGATATGATCGCAGTCGAAGATGTTTCCGGAGACGCGGCAAAATTTAAGGCAGCCGCCTCGGCTGCTGCCGATACCGGGCTTGCGATGATTTTGATGTCGAGTCGACCTACATTGCTCGCCGCTGCTCTGGAGGTTTGTGCCGATCGCAATCCCTTGATTTACCGTGCTACTGATGATAACTGGGAGGAAATGGCTGCAGCTGCCAAGCAAACGTGCTGTCCGCTGGCCGTTGACGCCTCTGATCTGGAGAAAGCTGCTGAGCTGACTCAAAAGTTAGTCGGTGCAGGCGTTCAAGACTTGGTGTTGGATGTTTCTGCAGGAAGCTTTTCCGCAACGTTGCAAGCGCTGACCAAAGTTCGGCGGTATGCCCTGCGCAAGAACTTTAGGCCGCTTGGATATCCGAGTATGGCGATTCCAGCAAGCACAGATCCAGAGCTTGCAGCTGTCGAAGCCGCGTCTTATGTAGCGAAGTACGCAGGCATTGTTGTCGTCGATACCACCGAGCCTTCGCTGATCTTGCCGATATTGACGGTCCGGATGAACATTTACACCGATCCCAGAAAGCCGGTTCAGGTTGAGCCTAAGCTTTACGAGATTGGTGCTGTCACCGATACATCGCCGCTCCTGCTGACTACAAACTTCTCGCTCACTTACTATACTGTTGAGGGAGATGTCGAAGCCAGCCGAGTCCCAAGTTTCATAGGCGTGATTGATACTGAGGGCACTTCGGTCTTAACTGCCTGGGCTTCCGAAAAGCTTACCGCAGAGAAGGCGGCTAAGTTCCTCAACAGCGAAGAGGTCAAAAGCCGTGTGTCTCACGGTAAGGTGATTATACCGGGCTATGTGGCCGTGATGAGTGGCAAGCTGGAAGATGAATCCGGCTGGAAAGTATTGGTAGGTCCAAGAGAATCTTCAGGTATTCCCAAGTACCTCAAGACCGTCTGGAAGCCGGATTAGAGAGCACTAGGGGGAGTTCCTCAAGAAAACAAAAACCACCAAAGAAAACACGAAGCAAAGAATGTTTCGCTTTCGTGTTTTAGTGGCTAGAGTTTCCTGCGAGAAATGGCGAGGATCACCGTTCACTTTGAGCCTGACGGTAAGACGGTCGAGCTGGAGAGCCCGGCGACTGCGCTTCGTGCCGCCGAGCTGGCAGGCATATCTATGAACGCTGTCTGCGGCGGGGAAGGCATGTGTGGACGGTGCAAGGTCATTATTAGATCTGGCGAGGTCCGCGCCGAACCTACTGCGCACCTGAGCCGCGAGGAAATCCGAAACGGTTACGTTCTCGCGTGCAGGTGCTACCTAGACGGCGACGCGACAATCGAGGTTCCTCCTGAGTCCCGTTTGGAGGGTGCTCCTCGCCTGACTGATGAAGATGCATTGCGCTTTGGTTCGACGCGGGTGCTGGTTGGTGAGCATCGACCTTATCCTCACGACCCGCTGTCAAGAAAGGTTCTTCTTACGCTGCCTCCTCCCACGCTCGATGATAACCTGGCTGATCAGGAACGACTGTTTAGAGAGCTTCGGCGTGAACGCGAAATTCCTGTGATGCAAATGGGCCTGGCTCAGCTTAGACAACTGGCGGCGCTTTTGAGACAAAACGACTGGCGCGTCACGGCCACATTGGGTAGGCGTGGAGGCACCGTCGAAGTCGTCGAGGTTGAAGGTGGTGACACTTCCGGCCGCAACTATGGCGTGGCGATAGACGTTGGCACGACAACGGTCGTTGCGCACCTGGTTGATCTCAACACTTCCGAAACCATCGCAAGGCAGGCAACCTATAACTCGCAAATACAATACGGCGAGGACATTATCACTCGAATTATGTATGCCAACACGCAGGAAAAGCTCGATCGACTTTCGGCTTGCGTAGTGGACGACATTAATAACCTCATAGCTGGTCTGGTTGGTTCCGCAGGTGTTTCGCTGCACGATGTGACGTTTGCTTTGTGCGCCGGCAACACGACGATGATGCACCTGCTCCTTCGCCTCGAGCCGAGTGCGATCCGAACCGAGCCTTATGTTCCGACAGCGCTCGCGCCGCCGGTGATTCGCGCGGCGGAAGTCGGAGTCAAGATCAACCCGCGTGGACTCTTGGGTTGGGTGCCGGCAGTGGCGTGTTACGTTGGGGGCGACGTGGTAGCAGGGGTGCTCGTATCAGGAATGGCAAGGTCCGAGAAGCCTTGCATGCTAATGGATGTTGGTACGAACGGTGAGATCGTTCTCGGCAATAAGGACTGGCTTGTATGTTGTTCGGCGTCTGCGGGTCCGGCGTTTGAGGGCGGGGGCATCTCGTGCGGAATGCGTGCAACACGTGGCGCAATTGAGCGGTTGACAATGACCGACGGCTGCCGTATTGCGTCTTACAGCGTGATTGGAGGAGGCCGCCCGGCGGGAATCTGTGGGTCGGGGCTCGTTGATCTAGTGGCGGAGATGCTTCGTCACGGCGATTGCCTCGATCGTACAGGCAAGCTGAGCATGTCTAATGGTTCCAGTCACGTGCGTGAGGGCGAGGACGGTCTGGAATTTGTTGTTGCTCCAGCAGATCAAACTGCTACTGGTAGAGATATTGTCATCACCCAGGCTGATTTGCAGAACTTCATTCGCTCCAAAGGCGCCATTTATCACGCTGCTGAATGTTTGGTGGAGCGGTTTGGTCTTGGGTTCCAAGACTTGGACAGGATCTACATTTCCGGTGGGTTCGGTAACTATCTGAACATTCGGGAGGCTATCATTATTGGTCTTTTGCCAGACTGTCCGGAGGAACGTTTTCAGTTCATCGGAAACGGGTCGGTTCAGGGTGCGAAGACGATGTTGCTTTCGCAGCCGGCTCTTGAAGATGGCGAGGCCATCGCTTCAAGGATGACTTATATCGAGCTCAGCACGGATCCGAGGTTTATGAATGACTACACGTCGGCGCTGTTCTTGCCACACACGGACATCGAGAAATTCCCGTCCGTGTGGAAAGAGCTGAACCGCCAAGGCTAGACGTTTTTTAAAATGATCATAGCTGTTTCTGGCAAAGGAGGGACCGGTAAAACAACCCTGGCATCGCTCGTGGTGCGATATTTGATACGAGGAGGCGAGACTCCTATTCTTGCTGTTGATGCCGATCCAAATAGCACCTTGGCTGAGAAGCTGGGTGTGGTGTGTGAGTGTACGATCGGTGACCTGAGGGAAGAAGCATTGAAAACCAAGTATGATGCTCCAGCTGGCACGCCAAAGCATCAGGCTATCGAGTACGCTGTCCAACAGGCGGTTGTTGAGGGTAGGGGATTCGACCTCCTGGTGATGGGGCGAGGTGAAGGTCCGGGTTGTTACTGTTCGGTCAACAATATGCTTCGCGCGTTCTTGCACAACCTGTCGTCCAACTACAAACATGTGGTGATAGACAACGAGGCGGGCATAGAACATCTGAGCCGTCGAACGGACGACAAGGTTGACGTGATGCTTGTTGTGGGCGATCAAACTCCGGCGGGGCTGAAATCCGCGCAACGAATCGCGGAATTGGTTACTTCACTGGAGTTAGTGCGCGGCAAGACTTGGCTTGTGCTCAATCGGACTGACGACGTTTCGGCTGACACGGCGGCGATTACTGGACTTGATCTTTTGGGCTGCGTGCCAGACGATGAGAATGTGAGAGAATTTGAGCTGCGAGGCGAGCCGCTTCTAAACTTGCCGGACGACTCATCTGCTGTAAAGGCAATGAACAAGTTGTTGGATAGAATAAGGGAGGCTTGATTCGATGGCTATTGAAGAACCGTTGGAGAAATGGTCAACCGCCGTTGCAACAGTGCGAGTCGGTGCGACGGCGGCGGATGGGGGGACGCGCGGACGCGAGATTGTTCTTGGTGGAGAGATGACGTTGCCGTTTCTACATTTCGAAGGGGCTACTCCAAACAAGCCCGTTGTGGCTATGGAGGTGCTTGACATCGCGCCGCAGGACTGGCCGGATGTCCTGATGAAACCCTTCGCCGACGTGGTCGACGATCCAGCGGCTTGGGCGGCCAAGTGTGTGAATGATTACGGGGCGGAGATGATTTGTTTGAAGCTTGAGGGGACCCATCCGGACTCCGGTGACAAGGGACCGGATGACGCCGCAAAAGTAGTCAAAGCGGTTCTTGAAGCAGTTGACGTGCCGCTTATTATCTGGGGATGCGACGTTGACGAGAAAGACAATCAAGTTCTGCCAGCATGCAGTCAGGCCGCAGCTGGTGAAAGATGTCTTCTGGGCACGGCGAAGGAAGACAACTACCGAACGCTTGTCGCTTCGTGTATGGCCGACGGCCACAACTTGATTGCCGAGTCGCCGTTGGACATAAATATTGCCAAGCAGGTGAACATACTCGTCTCTGAGGCAGGACTTCCGCTTGACCGCGTGGTTATGTACCCGACCACAGGCGGTCTCGGGTACGGTATTGAATATGCCTATTCGATTCAGGAGCGGGGCAGGCTCGCAGCGCTAACAGGTGACAAGATGATGTCACCACCGGTCGTTTGCCAGATCGGTCAAGAAGCATGGCGTGCAAAAGAGGCAAAGGCGTCCGACGAGGAGGCACCACAGTGGGGGGCGGCTGAAAAGCGTGGGCCGATGTGGGAGGCAATGACGGCCATCATGCTTCTGCAAGCCGGTGCGGATATCTTGATCATGCGTCATCCGAACGCGGTAGCGCTTGTGAAGAAAGCAATCGACGAGCTGATGAGAAGTTGAATAATGTTTAACGTTGAAAGCGTATGTCGGCTTTTGAGCAAGGCTGTCTGTTCAACATTCAACCGTCAACGTTAAACACCCAATGATATGCTAGGAGGAAAGAGATACCAATGATAGTCATCGGAGAACGCATTAACGGCATGTTCAAGGCTGTCAACCAGGCCATACAGGACAAGGACAAAGCGGCTATCCAGGATTTGGCGAAGAGGCAGATTGACGAGGGTGCGGATATGCTTGACATTAACGTCGGCACTGCGGCTGCCGACCCAGTAGGAGCAATGAAGTGGCTGGTTGAGACCGTTCGCGAAGTTACAGACGTGCCGCTTTCGATTGACAATCCCAACCTGCCTACGATGAAGGCCGGCTTAGAGGCATGCACTGGTCGCAAAATGATCAATTCAACCATCGGTTCAGAAGAGGCCTTGAACACGTTCTTTCCGCTTGCCAAAGAGCACAACGCTATGGTCGTGTGTTTGTGTATCGATGACAAAGGCGTGCCTGTGGATGTTGATGGTCGTGTGGAGATCGCCATGCGGGTTTTGGCAAAGGCGATGGAATATGAAATCCCGATGGATGACATATACATCGATCCGATCGTGCTTCCCGTGAAAGCTGACCAGACCGGCCCCGGCAAAGTTCTTGAATCGATAAGGCAGTTTGGAATGCTTTCGGATCCCAAGCCGCATATCGTCATTGGTCTCAGCAATCTCTCGCAAGGTGCGGTTGATCGTAAGCTTATCAACAGGACGTTCTTGACGATGGCGATAGCCCAAGGGCTCGATGCAGCAATTCTCGACCCGCTCGATACTGAGCTGATGGATGCGATGATCACCGCAGAGATGCTTATGAACCGAACTATTTACAGCGACTCATTCCTGAAAGCATATCGCCAAAGGTAACATCTATTTGAAGTGCGGCGCTTCAGGAGGCTGTTGCGATAGAAAACGAATACAGTGTTTTCGGCGATTCGCCGCTGTTTAACTAAGTGTGGGAATCGCCGAGAATTATTTTACGGCAATAACCTATTCAGCGCTTCTTTATGAAAGTGCCGAAGACAACTGTAACCGATGCAGACAGGAACAGCAACTGAGTCGCGTAGTACGAGTCTTTGGACGGCCAAGAAGTTGGTACCGGTATGCGCGAGTACAAACCCGGTCAAATACCGCCTCCCCAGCGGCCATATGAACAAGCTTTCGAACTGGGATTCGAAGCTTTGGCATTACGTGCGCCAACCGATGCCCATCTCATAGCGCTGGGAGCGGAACGAAGTGGAAACGTGATCAAGCTGCCAGTTCTTCACAGGCAGCTCTTAATTGACCAGGATACCCGCGAAGTGAGCGTTGAGGGTGGTGGCAAAGCTAGGCTTGGCTGGGCGATTCTAGCTCTTCACTACTTATGTGCAAGTGACCTATCAGATGATCCGCGCGAGTTTGCGCTTGGCCATTTTACCGATTGTCGAAGCTATGTGAGCGTGTTCAACAACCGGATCGTTCGACGCTTTCTGGCTACTGCTGGGAAGGACGCAAAGCTTTTCGCAGAGCGCGCCGAACAGATAGGCGGGGTCCTTCTTGAGCGGCCCGGCATGGCATATAGTTTTTCGGTACTTCCGCGTGTTCCAATAGTGATTGTCAGATACGAAGGCGACTATGAGCTCGGGCCCGGCGCGAGTGTTATTTTTCGAGCTGACGCCGAGCATCTGTTGCCGGCAGAAGATCGAATAGTCGCTGCCGAACTACTCCTGGACTCGTTGTCCGGGAAGTCAATCGACGAATGATAGGGGGATGGGGAAGTGTGACTATGAAAGACGGCATTGAGCGTCGACTATTTGTGGCGGCGACAAACCAGAACGACGGGAAGACTACTTGCAGCCTCGGTTTTGTCAAGGGCTTCACGAAAATCGGGCACTCAGTTGGGTTCATCAAACCGGGCGGCCAGCGTTACATGACTTTTGAGGACAAGTCGGTCGACGAGGATTTCCTGCTCATTCACCAGTCCTGCAGGTTGAGGTGTTCGCTGTCCGAGGTCAACTCCGTTGTTGTGACAGGCGACTTCACGCGTCGTTTTCTCGACAATCCAGACTCAATGTATCCCGAGATGGAACGGACCGTCAAGAAATGCTGCACCTTGGCAGCTAAGGGAAATGATCTCGTTGTGATCGAAGGCACAGGCCATGCAGGAGTCGGTTCGATATTCCGTTTGTCCAACGCTCGTGTGGCGGCGCTCTTGAAGGCGAAAGTGGTGATGGTAACTTTGGGTGGGATAGGCCGTCCTGTTGACGAGGTCGCAGTCAACCGGAGCCTGTTCGAACGAGAAGGAGTTCAAGTGATTGGGGTTGTGGTGAACAAGGTCATACCCGATAAACTCGAAGAAGTGCGGGATTATCTTACAAGGGCCTTTGACGCCCTTGGATTGCCCCTTCTTGGAGTGATACCTTACACGCCGCCCCTATCGTATCCTACCGTTCAGCAGATTGCCGCCGCAACCAACGCTGAAGTGCTGAACGGCGAGAGGAGTCTTTCGAACACAACGGCCCGCGTCGTGGTCGGCGCTATGACCCCGCCGAACGCCTTAAAGTATATCGAGGACAAGACCTTGCTTGTGGTGCCTGGTGATCGCGATGACGTTGTACTTGCGGTGATGAGCATGCACCTGCTGAGCCGCGACGTTCGTCTTTCCGGCGTCGTGTTTACCGGCGGCATTCGTCCCCAACCTCAGACAATGGAACTTCTTCGTCGCACCGATGTCCCCGTATTGGCTGTCGATTCCGATACTTACGAGACCGCTTCCGCCATAAGCGACATCCTGGTGAAAATTCGCGTTTCGGACCAGGAGAAGATCGAACTAGCTTGTGCGCTCGTTCGCAAATATGTGGACTTTCAACAGCTCTGGGAACTTCTTGCTTAGTCAGGCGCATTCGGAGTGCTGTGCGGTCTTTCCCAGCGTTGAAGAAATATAGCCGCAGTCAAAACTCGCGGTCACTTGACGTTCCAAGGGCGCAACTCTCTTATACATTATTATAAGGCGGGGTTGGGCTACTGATGCCCAAGCACGCGACGAAGCACCTCGATCTCCTCTGGTCGATTGTTCCAGGGTAAGTCCGAAACCCACCACCACCAGCGATCTTGCCTTACGAGGGCTACGCACTCTTCTTTATCGGAAACCAGCGTTGCTGCGACATCAACATTGTCGAGCAGTTGATCGCGCGTAACTCGCGTTGCACTATGGCCGACATGGATTATCGATCCGTTTTCTATTCCTTGAAGTCGCCAGCCTGTCTCGGCCACCAATTCGATTGGTCCGGCCGAAATTCCACCGTCAGCCGCCACGTTTCTTACCAGAACGTGTATCTCGTTTTCGTGGCCGGGCTTTATAATGCCGTCGGGAATGGCGTAGCGCCGGGGTGCAGCATAAGCATCGGGGGTGTTCCAATCGGTGTGACCAATCATCTTGCCGTTAACATAGACCCAGTCGTAATCATCTATGCTGCCGAACTGAATATTTATGGACTTGCCGTTCCATTCCGGCGGGATCCTAACCTTCTTTCGGTACCATGCATCTCCGAGTACGTTCTTGGTGGCTGTGAATGCAAGTAAGCCGGTTCCATCCCACAAGGCTGGAGCAGGCATCTTAACCCATTCGAGATTCGCGGATTCGGCCGGTGGACCAGATTGGGGATCAACCGTGGCGAACGTGTGGAAGAAGTCCCACTCGCCGCTTAAATCTATTTTGCCGACTAGATCATGAGAAAGATCAGATATGCTGGTGGTTTTCAGGAAAAGATTGCGTTTTACCAGCTCCTTTGGCAGACCTGTGTTTGGGTTGCGGGCCCAAGCGTCTCTCTCCAAAGATCCGTGTAGCAGAACAACTCCGCTGTAGTTCTCGTCGAGTACCCGTAGCAAGTTCACATCCATGTAATTTGCCGGAGTGATAACTGCAAAGTGTCCTTTTAGCAAATCGGGACGCTGAGCTACTTCTATACCGTGAAAAACCGAGACGCCAAAGTTCATCTGCTCCAGCATTTTCATAAGCTCTCCTAGCCGGAGTTGCCTCGTAGCTTGCAGACGTGTGGACAGGACTACCGCTACCTTAGCTCTTCCGTCCTTCTTTGGCCAGTAATTCCTTATCCACTCAGCTTCTTTGGCAAGGTAAGCAGCGTCCTTTTGCATATGGCCGTAGGCGTCGCACAGAATTGTTTCATGGTTATAACCGCCATGACTAAACCAGAACGGGCAAAGTCCTAATCCGAGTTCAACGTGTTTCCGAACGGCTTCTTGTGCACCTCGGACGTGCTGTTCCGTGTCATAAGATGCTTGAGTTTGTGACGCTGCACATTGTGCACTTAGCCCGGCGATTCCGTAATGGGTTCCGGGCATCACGTAACGACCTCTGATGGTCTCTATTGACGTGTAATCTATCGGAACTGGACATTGGTCCCAGTGCTCACCTATGGTCCGGTGCATCATTCCTACCGCACCGGGCCAATGCTTGCGAATTCTGCGCATAATCAGTTCGGTTGTTGTCCTCTGTAAGAAAGCCGTCCAACGCAGATGATCCCACAGCCTAGGATTGTCTCGATAGTTAGCTTGGATGTCCGGTCTGTCTTCCAAGATCATCCACCTGATAGAATTGTTCTCCCAGCTTTCGTCGTCACGTAGTCCGTAAAGTTCGGGATGCTTTCCGGAGTTCCACGCGGCTTTTAAGTTCGCACGTGTGCCGTAGGTACTCTTTAGCCAAGAATTCCAAGACCTGACTAGTCGCGGATAGGCCGATATACCATGCGAACCAGTCACGACCACCGGCTCATTTACTGGGACCTCCCAAGCTACAACGTTGGGAACGACTCGAAATTCCTTGGCTAGATGCTCCCATGTATCTGCCAGTGCTTCGGGCCAATGATAGGCGGTTGCATATGCCTGAGCGGTGCTAGTCGTGCACTCATAACCTGGCTGACCTGTTTGGAACCACTCCGGACGAGCAAAATGTAGATCAATACTCAGACCCATTCCGTATCGCTCACATTTTCTGGCTATCCACTTCAGTTCTTCCAGATACCAACGAGCGAACTTTCCGCGTTTCGGTTCCAAGATTGCCCAGTTGATTGCCAGCCTGATGCCGTTGAAACCCAATGCAGCCAGATAACGAATGTCCCATGGCTTGACCATTCGCGAGTCCTTCGACGGAAAGTCAAGTCGAAACGGATATGGGCCGAGCATTCGGAATGGACGACCGTCTGGATAATGGAATCGCCCGTCCGGACCGACTCGCCATCGTCGCTTCTCGACTGGCAAAATGTGCATACAGTGATCTATCCAAGAATCCACTTGCGCTTGCAGTTTTGTCAGTTCAACGTCAATCGCCTTACCTTGACGAAGCTGGCTAACCAGGAGATTTCGTTTTTGTCTTAGCCTGACTTCGTTCCCTTTCAGTTGCGACTTCTTGAGACTCGTGGTCAAGCGCGACCAATATTCTATTTGTTCTTTGATTGCTGTCAAATGGAAACCTCGCCAGCATAGCTGGTCGAGCTGGTAGTAGGAAAGCTTATCGCAAAAGTGGAGGAGATCAATTCCGCGCGCCTTGAGTATTTCAAGCGATGTTTTTATGGGTTCGAATTCAAAGCGCCGCGCTTGTTCCTCGGTTGGAAAAATCAAATCTATGCGAGAGAACGCGATTGCCAAATCTTCTTTCATTGCGCCGGCGTAGCTCAGACCAAAACCCTGCACTTTCTCTGGACTAGATGTGGCTTCACTGAATCGCACAACTAAGTTGTTGTATCCCGGGTCTAGGATCTTGCGCACCGATCCCAGTATTTCCGCGCCATAGAAATTGGGACCTAATACGCGAGTATAGAAATCAACAGAGATATCCGTTTTTCTTGGGACCTTGACAACAAATCTCACACCGATGGCATTTCCAAGAGCTCTTTCGGGGATATCGAGCCGAGTAGTCGACCATCCGTTCGTTTCGTCGCTGGCCGAGACGCGCCACCAGACCACTCGTCCCAATTTGCTATCTCGTCCCACTTCGAGTCTAGTACGCCGATCGGCAGAACTGATAGTGCCGTTCTTAACCAAAGAAAAAACTTCCACCGGCCTAAACACGGGCGAATCTTGGGCAATATTTGCCAAGCAACCAAACCCTTCCGCGGCCGCAAGCTCGGATATGCAAATGCTAATACAGATAGCTACCGCCGGAATGCTATAGGACAGTCTCATCCTTCTTAACCAATCGTCACCTTCGCTTAGTTTGGGACAATTGTATCATCGGAAAAGTGTTCTAGGGTTGGGTAAAGAAAAATTTGTTGGAGAGCTCGTTTCATATGCGATTGCCCAACACTAATATTTCTTGGCAAGTGCGTCGTTCTGAGCGCAGCGAAGAATCTTATTCCATGTTCTAAGAGGGGTTTCTGTGAATTAGCATCGGTAATAAATATGTGGCGGATAAAATGCAGAAGTGGACCTAACCTACTCGCCTAACTCGGCGAGCAAGGATAGCTGTAACGAGAAGCCCTCCAGCAATCGCCGTAGCCGATTGAGGTTCAGGTGCGATAGGCCCCGAAAACTTAGCCAAAACACCGTCCGAGTCGAGAGCGAAGATGCTACCGTCGTAAGCAAGAGCGGGCGATGTGTAAATCACAGTGCTTAATGGCTGCTCCCATAAAGTTGTACCATCGGCCACGTTCACCGAAACGAGATGACCGTTGGGAGCACCGTAAATCAATTGTCCACCTGTATCGCATACCGATGCTGAATAAACGACATTTCGAGTAGGTTTTGCCCACTTGACAGTTCCGTTAGGGTTAAGCGCGTATAGGGTGTTGTCGGCTGCCGCAAAATAAATTGCCCCGTCATGTCCAATAGTGGCCGGAGTTGTGATCCTGCCGTATGCTCTAAATGCCCATTTCTGTGAGCCGTTTGGGTTTAAGGCGTACATGTAGCAGTTTGTGCCGCCAACATAAATAACTCCGTTCTGATCTACAGTACACGCGTTGCCAGGAGAAACGGCCTTTGATTTCCACTTCAGTTTCCCGCCCGCATCCAGTGCGTAGACAAAGCCGTCGCTTGATGGTGCGTACAGAACTGATTTGTCAGGCGAGCTTGTTATTCCGTGTTTGAGTTTTCCGCCGGTTTGATAGCTCCACCTGAGCGTGCCATCGGGGTTGAGAGAGTATACTCGGCCGTCATCAGCCCCAAAGTAAACAGCGCCGTCGGCTCCTACCATTACCGGTCCGTTGATTCCTTTGCCGCCGGTTACGAATGGTGAGGTCCAATTGGGCGTGCCGTTGCTGGACAGTGAATAGAAAGCGCCTGTTGCAGTGCCAAAGTATACTGACCCGCCGGAGTCGATAGCTGGAGTTCCTATTATGATACCTGTGCTTTTGTAGCGCCACACTCTTGAGCCTGTCTCTTATACA
>JAOAGX010000283.1 GCA_026415535.1 Armatimonadota bacterium
GCTCTATTCCAAGCAGATCAAGACAGATACACACTCCGACAATGTCCACAATCGCGTCGACTGCGCCAACCTCGTGAAAGTGTACATCGTCAATGCCCTTTCCGTGTATCTTAGCCTCGGCCTCCGCAAGACGCCGGAAGATTGCAACTGCTCTGCCCTTGACATTCTCAGACAACCCGCTTGATTCGATCAACCCCGTTATTTGCGCAAGCCGCCTTGCCGGCTCAGGCCCTGTTTGCAGCGTGACGGTCACGTCGGTCGCGCTGATTCCTCCCTTGACAGTCTTGCGTGATTCGATATAGTAACCAGAAACGCTAAGCTTTTGCAGCTCCTTGGTAAGCTCCTCAAAATTAGCGCCTGCGTCTACAAGCGCCCCCAACGCCATATCACCGCTTATACCGGAAAAGCAGTCAAAGTATGCTATCTTCAAGTCTCTCTGTTGCGAAAGCACGAAAAGGGTTTATGTCTTTCGCGATCTCCCTTCGCAGTTTACTTATTGATAAGGTGCGCGATATAACCGGCGCCGAAGCCATTATCGATGTTGACAACCGAAACACCGACCGCGCATGAGTTCAGCATAGTCAACAGCGCCGCAAGGCCACCAAAGCTCGCCCCGTAACCAACACTTGTAGGTACCGCAATCACTGGACGGCTTACCATACCTCCAACCACACTTGCGAGCGCGCCCTCCATTCCTGCAACCGCCACGAGCACATTTGCACCAAAGATCTTCTCTTTCTGATCCAAAAGTCTGTGAAGGCCAGCAACGCCTACATCATAAGCACGCTCAACCCTACTGCCCAGAATACTAGCCGTAACAGCTGCTTCCTCTGCAACAGGAATATCTGCTGTGCCTCCGCATAGGACCATCACGTATTTATCATCGGCCGCAAGTTCTTCTTCGGACCGCACCGGCTTGCCAACTACTATGATTCGTGCGTCTTCGTGGTAGCGCGTTCCGGGTAGTTCAGCGCAGACGCGCTCGTACACGTGCTTGTCAGCTCTCGTTGCCAACACGCATCTGCACTGCGTCGATAACCGTTTGAGTATCTCGCACACCTGCTCCGGGGTCTTGCCCTGGCAAAACACAACCTCGGGAAAACCCGTACGTATGCCACGATGGGCATCTATCTTAGCAAACCCGATATCCTCGTATGGAAGCGCCCGTAGGCGTTGCAAGGCTTCGTCGACGCTCACACGTCCGGACTTCACTTGTTCCAACAACTCGCGTATTGTTTCAGCGTCCATTGATAAATGGTTCAGTCTAGCGATAGATTCCTCGCCACACTCAGAATGATAACCTCAGAATAATAACACCCTCAAAAGTGTTTCGGTAACAATACTTCCCGAAACAATGGTCGGAGGAATTGCGGCGAGGTTTAATCGCTGTGCTCTATTGTTGCCAGCCCCGATTATCTTCCCTTTTCAGGGTTTCGTTCATGCTGCCAGTTCGGTAGCCAGTTAGGTCAAGAGTGATATACGAATATCCTAGGTTCTTGAGCTCCGAAACGATTCGTCGTCTGACCTCCTCGTCAAACACACGCGAAACCTCGTTTTTAGAAACCTCGATACGAGCAATTTCACCGTGATCCCTGACGCGAAACTGCTCGAATCCAAGCTCTGCAAGCACCGCTTCCGCCTGCTCAATCCGCTTCAGCAACTCGACAGTGAGAGGAGTACCGTAAGGAATCCGCGAAGCCAGGCACGCACGAGAAGGCTTCTTCCACGTCGGCAGATTCAGTTCCTTGGAAATCTCGCGAACCTGTTCCTTGCCAAGGCCGAGCTCATTAAGCGGACTGCGCACGCCAAGTTCGAAAGTCGCCCTTGCCCCAGGCCTGTAATCAAAGGCATCGTCCTTGTTGGCGCCGTCGAGAACAAATCCCAAGCCGAGCTCGCGAGCGATCTCGATCATCCTGCCAAACAAAGTTTTCTTGCAGTGGTAGCAGCGGTCCGGTCGGTTTTGCCGAATGTCAGGGTCGGCCAAGACATCGGCATGAATTCGAATTAGGTTTAGGCCGAGCGCCTTTGCTTGATTAACCGCCTCATCGACCTCGGACGCTGGCATTAGGCACGACTCAATCAGGACGCACACTGCGCGGTCCCCAAGCGCATCCTTAGCCGCCTTAGCAACTAGCGTGCTGTCAACCCCGCCAGAATAGCCGACCAAAACTCCGCCCATCCCGCGAATTAACGACTTCAGATTCTCGTAATCATCTGCCATCTTCTCAACTATACCCAACACGGAGGAAGGTGTCAAAAAACTCCGACTAGGTTGCCGAGATAGACGCCTTTTCGATGATTTCCCTGCGTCACCGGGAAAGGCCTAATCGCTGAAAGCCGGGGGCGTGTTATATCACAACATCCTCCTTCGATTCTGCTCGGAACCTCGACACCTGTATAGCCTCGGTGATAAACTGTAACTGCGATGGGGAAGTGGATTATCGTAGGAGTCATAGTGCTGTGGATCATCTGCATGTGGTATGTGGTGATCTACGCGTTGATGAGAGGTTGGGGGCCGTATCTCCGGAGTAAACGTCAGAAGAAAACCAGAG
>JAOAGX010000284.1 GCA_026415535.1 Armatimonadota bacterium
ACCACTACCCACTCCGTAAACCTGGTCGCACCCCAATCGTCGGGGTAGCCACCAGCAACCTGCTCCTTAGCAATAACCTTGCGCACTTCGTGCCACTTGTTTGGAAATTGGCAGATGAACTTCGTGGCCTCTTCCCCCCAGATGCAGCCGATGCCGGACATATCATCCTCGCCGGCAACGGCGATCACAGGGTTAGTCGTTCCGCCAAGACTCCCCATCCTCCGGCAGCGTGCCGCTTGCAGACCATAATCGTTGAAAAATTGAGTCTTGGTCTTGCCATCTTCACGCGCGAAGTAAAGCGCGGGATAGTACATGTCACGTTGGTAAAGCGCTCCGAAGCAGGAAAGGTAGTCATCTACACTTGTATAGGGATCTCGACCGTTCTCAGTCTCCCACTTGCGCGCCCAACCTGCAAATAGATTGTCGCCCTTATTGGCTGCAAGATCCTCGGCCTTGATCCGCGCAGTTACGGTCAGAAACGATTCACGATCCTGATCGAACCAATTCTTCACTAGATCGGTCGCGGTCTTCCGGAAATAAGCTACTGGTCCTCCGGACAGCGCGTTGCTCCCGTGGAACTCATGTCGGCTCAGATTATGATCAAGATCGACCGGCGACAGCAACGATTCGGCAACCCCCAGCATGAACTGGATCATCCTCTGGCGCATAGCCGAATCGCTGTTGGCAAATTCATTATCCAGCTCTCGCGAAACGATTTCGAACACCGAAGGGAATTCTCCAGGCGCGGTAAAAAAAATCAGCTTCTGTAGAGCAAGCTCAATGTCCCAGCCAGGCATCATGCCTTCCGTCCGCTTGTCCTGGCTCAGAACGAGATTCAGAATTACTTGAGCATGGGTGGTCGTGATTTCAATCATTGGACATATCCTTGATAGTCTAACAGAATTGTGGAACTCTGATATGCGGTTTTCACTCACTAAGGACATTCTACCGTGACCGCATAGCAAGGTCAACTTTTGCCAGACCTCAAAGTTGTTGCGATAAGCGCTTTTTCGGCGATTATCCTGCTTAATTACTTGCCGTCAAGTACCTACTACTCTAAGCCAAACCTCCCATCTCAAGAACCGCCCGTGCCGCACGGCTAATTGCGCCCGGCTCGCCAAGGCTTCGCTTTACTTCGGCCAATGAATCGCGCATATTTGTGAGCGCTTCCTTGTCCCGTAAAATTCCAAGCGCGACGCGCGCCAATTTCTCAGCCGTAACGTCCTCGTTTATAAGTTCCGGACAGATCCCGCGATCCGCGATTATATTTGGCATCCCTATGAACTCTTCCAACTCTCGGTGTCGGAGACGATACTCTAGTCGCATCAGAGCAGTACCCCTATATACGATCACCATCGGCGTCCCAATTACCGCCGCCTCGAGTGTAGCAGTACCTGATTTGCATATCAAAAGATCGCAGGCGGACATACAGTCGTAAGTGCGGTTTTTGACTACACGGATTGACCTTATCCCCGCCCTCCCCTGAAAAAAAAGTACACTAGGCATCACACTCCCCTTGGTGAAAATGGAATCAAGCGTTACTTTCTTTCGAAAGGTGGGGTAGTCGGATATCCCATTATCCTTGTGGGATGCGAGGCCTCCGACAGCCGCAACAACAAACTGCGCCCCGCCTAGTTCCCTATCCATGATCTCTGCGCAGCCTACCATCGGCCCGAGGTGCTCAGCAACCTCGTGTCCACGGCTCCCAGGTAGTAAACCGATCACGGGCAGCGACTCGTCCAACCCAATCTCGCGCAAGAAAGTTGATCGATCCACCGTCGGCTTCGCTATATCGACGATTGGGTGACCAACCCAACGCGCGTCAATCCCCTCCGAAGACAAATACTCGGCCGACCACTTGAACGGCGTTACGACCTTGCCTCCGCCAGCCAACAAACTCGAGGCGTTCCGAGGCCGTCTGCGCCACGATGATGGTGGAAAATAGTAAACAACCGTCATGCCTCGCTTGGCTAGCACCTGTGCCAACCTTAGATTGAATGCGCCGAAGTCAATGGGGACAAAAAGGTTTGGCAGCCTGAGCAGAAGCCTGCGACGAAAGATGATATATTTCGTAAACATAGCAGGCAGTGATTTCAAGGTTGACGATATTCCTATGGTGCCGCCACCGGTGAAGTCGAAATCAATGTCGACGCCAGCCTCTCGCATCTTAGGACCGCCCGCCCCCCAAAACCTGAGATCGGGCATCAGCTTCTTCATCTCGGCAACCAGGTGCGCACCGTGGAGATCACCAGACGCCTCGCCGGCTGAGATAGCAATTGTGGGGTTCATTTCACGTTGATCAGTCATCAGCGTACAACATTAAGTGCCAGACGTCACAACGACATCCGGCACTAACAACTGAAAGCTCGACAACATTCACGTCCTCGGCGTTTCGAGTTGGCGGCCGCCGTAGCCGAGCCTGACGTTGCGGATAAAGTCTAGCAGGTACTGCAGCTCCTCGCTAGGATCGATCTCGTTTTCGATAGCCTCAAGTGCTTGAGATATGTTGAGGTTCGAACGGTACAACAGTTTGTAAGCCTGCTTG
>JAOAGX010000285.1 GCA_026415535.1 Armatimonadota bacterium
AGATGTGTATAAGAGACAGGCATAGTGTGGAACTCGGACAAAAAGTGCTTGGTGTGCGACGAGTATTGCTCATACCACGCGGTATACTGGAAGGAAGTGGACGGTGTTCGACGGCCATTTGTCGACGAGCATAAGTGCGTCGGTTGCGGGATTTGTGAGAATGCCTGTCCGATACAACCACTTGCCGCAATTAGAGTGTTCTCGTTCGGAGATCGGAGATACTGGACGCGTGAACAGCAAAAAATGTTCTTTGAACAAGGCCGCAACCGACAACGCATTCTTCGAGATTCTACATAAGAAGAATGCCTGGTTAGCAACATAGGAGAAACTTTAGATCTTTGGTATAAGACCGTTTTTAGCGATTACCAAAGTTTTTAAATAGCGCAAAGTCGCCGAAAACTCCGAGTTTATGTGTTATCGCAACAGCACCCAATCTTGCTCATTTTGGCCTCACCTCGGCGCTTACTTCGCCAACAACCGCGGTTGCTAGACGGTTAGTAGCACCCGGTTCCCAAGTGATTCCGGTTGTGAAGGTTCCCTTCGCATCAGTTACCCCACCCTCGAGGTCAGATCTGCCGCCGGTGATGTTGAGTAGAACCTCTTTTGCCGGAACAGGGTTGCCGTTCAGGTCGAGCGCTGTCACCTTGAAGGTGGAGCGTAAAGGATTAGTCTTGTCCGGTTCCAACTTCGCCAGAAGCTTGGTAGGCGAGCCCGGTAACACGCTCACCTCAGCCGATACCGCCTGCGAGCAATAAATAGCGTTTACTGTTCCCTTGCGGGCCTTGACCGGAGTAAAATAACCTCTCTGGTTTACAAAACCAACGCCCCTCGTCGTTCCCCATACGATGCTCTTGAGCTTATCCTCGGCAAGAAGCGTCGCAGCATCTCCGCACGTTAGTTGGAGCATCATCCCGAAGCCCGAAACAACCTCCGCCGGCACTCCTGTGATGGCAAGGGGCGCCGCCTCATCGCACGGCTGCTGCGGCGCAAACACGAGAATCGCGCTCGCGACTTCGCGTTCAACACCTTCTGACGGCGCGTTAACAACGATCCCCTTAACCGAAAGCGTCGTCGAGCCTCCGCCGTCCAAGTTGATCGCGGTCATGGCACCAAGTCGCTTCATAATCATCGCCAACTCCGGTAGAGTAACCCCGGCACTGATAGTCTGGCGACCGTCAACCGTCACGAGCAGCAGCTTGTTGTCAGCCGTCAAACCGACTGCCGTCCGCGGGTGCTTTGCCTTTTCAAATGCGTTCACCGAGAACCCTTCTGCCACGGTGTCTATCCAAGGATTACCGTCGCGCAGAAGCCACGGACCGCCACCGACAGCCTGGGTAACGTTGGTCCAGTCCAGGTCGTTAGGGCTTTTGATGTCGAATCGGACTGTGATAGTATCGCCGGGCTTGACATTCGCCGCCAAAAATGACGCCGCTTCTCCTCCACCAGAAACGACCACTCCGCCAGCCGGAATCGGGGTATCGATCGCATCCTGCCGGACCTCGTTTACCGTAAGTCTGATAGGTGTGTTGACACGAATCGACAGGTCGGACGACGCACATATCAGATCGACCGATTTGAAGCGATTTGTCGTGCTCGCGCCAAATAATGACGTATAGACAACGATCTGGTTTGTCTCGCGGGTGCGGTTGATGCCGTTAATGGCCCGCGAAGCGCCATCGGCGGTAGTGAGAATTGCAACAAGACTGGGGGTGTCGAAGAAGACCTTTCTGTCTTTGGTTATCGCGAGTGCAGCTCGGTTGCCCGGCGGTTCACTAATAAGCTCGCCATCGATAATACACACACCCAAAGGATCGCCGGTGAATGGAAAGAAGTCAGCATTTATCCCCACAAGCGCACCACGGCGCGATGTGAGCGAGCTTATAGTCTCCCGACCTTTGGCCTGATCATTCGCGTAGACAACGTCCTTGCCGATAGCCGCTTTGATCTCCACTTGTGGGTATGTCAGATCCACACTGACGCAGTTGATAATCAGCGGACACTGGGGGTTCGTATCGATCTCCTGGGTTAAGAAGACTCCGGGCGCAAGCTGTTTTACAACCGGCTGCGCTGCCGTCAGTTGCGTCAGAGCAAGAATTAGGGAAATTGCCAGCCTAAGGTATCTCATTGTTCCTCTATGTTATTACTAATTATTACTAATTTATTACTAATTGAACATTAACTGCCAGCCTTGCATCGGCTCGCCACGAAGTGCTCTGCGAGCCGGAGCCTTCGCTTCTACGAGACGTTCGTCTCCAAGCTGCGGATCATACGGCACGCCGAGAATGTGGCTCACACAGCACTTCGAAGAAGCGCCGTTCGTTGTTCTCCGACTGTTGTTCCCTAGCGAAACGAAGGATCTCGGTGGGTAAAGCGAAGGGTCTGATTGCAAGTTAGAGATTCTTCGCTTCGCTCAGAATGACGTATTTATGCTTATAATGACGCATTCATGATAATATTGATGCGTCCATTATCCGATCGACGCGTCCATGAT
>JAOAGX010000286.1 GCA_026415535.1 Armatimonadota bacterium
GCAGTAAGGCCGGTGTAGAGGTTTATAGCGACGCCGGACATAAAGCTGCGGCCTGTCGTTGTTGCGCCGGCGAGGAAGATTTCGGGTTTGAGTTCGCGTGTGACGTCGCTCAGCACTCGGCAGTATCGTTCCGCATCGTATACTGCCAGTTCGGGAGCTTCGTACACGTAAACCTTATCAACCGGATAGCTTGCCAACTCCTCCACTGCCTCGCTCAGATTGTGGCCAAGGATCACAACGGCAAGCTCTGTTCCGCGAGCGTCGGCAAGGCTTCTCCCTACCCCAATCAACTCGAAGACTACTGGCGCAATCTTGCCGTCGCGTTGCTCGCCAAAGACCCAGACGCCGCGGTATTTGTTAAAATCGCCTGCCGCTCTGTCCAACTCCCACCTAGTCTCAGATGGGGTGTCGATAGAAATGGCGTCCAGTCGGCAAGCCTCTACACACGCACCGCACATCGTACAGCCTTCTACCGCAATACTAGCAAGGCCCTTCTTGTTCTTCCGTGGGCGTTCAGATCCGGCTATGCTCTCCTCAACAAGAGACTCCGAAACAGGGACGATTCGTATAACGTTAACCGGGCAACTCTTTACACACAAGCCGCACCCGTTGCACTTCTCAGGATCGACGCGAATCGACACTACACTACCTCCAAGCACTTAAGCACGTCGTAGAACCTCTCAGCAAGCTCATCCGGTTCTCCCTCGTATTTCTCGCCGCCAGCGCGACAAGGAGGGGTCATCACCTTCACAACACGTGTGGGCGAACCTTGCAGGCCTATCTTGTTCTCATCTGCACCAATATCGGCAGGCCCCCACACAGGTATCTCGGCCTTTTTCGCGTTCATTTTGCCACGCAGAGAAGCGGTTCTAGGCTCGTTTATCTCCTTCACGACCGTTACAACTGCCGGCAGCTTGACCTCGACAACCTCGTAACCGTCTTCGATCAGCCTTCTTGCGACAAGTTTGCCGTTGCCATCTTTGTTAGATGTTATTGACTCGATTTTCGCAACGTAAGCCGCCTGGGCGTAATCAAGATGAACAGCTATTCCAGGCCCAACCTGGCCGGTATCGCCATCGATCGCCTGCATACCACAAAAGACGATATCGGGCTCGATTTTCCTTAGAGCCAATGCAAGAGTATAGGAAGTGCACCAAGTGTCCGCTCCGGCAAATGCCTTGTCCGAAAGCAGAATCGCATTATCAGCACCCAGAGATATAGCTTCTCTGAGCGCTTCTTCAGCCCAAGGCGGACCCATAGATATGACAGTCACCACAGACTCCTCGCCCACATCGGCCATCCGTTCCTTCGTACGAACCGCCTCTTCAAGAGCATAGAGATCAAACGGGTTGATCTGATTTTCAATACCCTCTCGGACGAGCGTGTTGGTTTCTGGATCGATCTTAACGTCGGTCGTCGCAGGGACCTGTTTTATGCAGCAGCAAATCTTCAAGGTTCGTCCTCGCTCGGCAATCGTCAATCGTGAGTATTGTAGCGTGTTTGGAGGAATGTTTGCAACAGTGTTAGCGCTTA
Organism: Armatimonadota bacterium; assembly: GCA_026415535.1. Taxonomy (GTDB): domain Bacteria; phylum Armatimonadota; class UBA5829; order UBA5829; family UBA5829; genus CALJES01. The sequence goes on from JAOAGX010000286.1 coordinate 1,534, forward strand.
AGCTGTTGTGGCAAGCGCCTTTTAGGCGGTTCTCATTAGGATACGGAATGAGCAACTTCAACTGCGCTTTGGCCAGAGCGACGTCGAGAGCTCCATACATCTGATCGGCTGTTGAGTGCCGAATTGCTGGTCGGGTTCTAAAGTAACAATCTTAAGTTTTAATGCGTCTCGCCTTGCTAACTGCTTCCCGAGAGCAGTCAAGCTCGCCCATTAGTTCGCAAACACGCGCAAGCCGAAGGTAGGAATTGCGAAGAGTTCGCATGACTCTACGTTCTTCTTCTGGAGTCAATTCGCCCAGAGCACGTTGGACATCAATAATCATCTTGTTCGAGCGCCAGCGCTCTATTCGGCTGATAGCCGCCTCATATTCTGCTGCTGCCGCACGGTAGTTACCGCTCCGCTCATAAACTTCGCCAAAATAAAGGTGAGCGTGGACATAGGTCAGATCCACCAGCTCCGGCACGCCTCGAATTTGCTCATAGGAACTCCTCTCAATGCCTAGCAACCTCTTAAGCGACAACTCATACTTTCGCCTGTCACCCATAGCCCGATAAACAAGAGCAAGTTGGTAGATAGTCTGAGTGGAGTTCGGGTTGAACCTCAAAGACTTACGAAAGTATCGTACGGCTTTTTTCGCATCACCCTCGCGAGCTGCGATTAGGCCACGAACGAAGTAGTTGGAAGCGTCGGTTGGGGCAAGTTTGATTGCGATTTCAAGCTCCTTCTTCGCAAGAGACAAATTGTTACCATAAAAAGCCTCACACCATCCGAGCTCGCGGTGGAATTTTGGATTCAGCGGGGAAATCCGACTAGCCATTCGATACTGACTTAGGAAATCTATGCACAGTTTGTCACTACGCACATTTTCCGGCGCATAGTAATCTCCCAAACCAAACGACCCGGTCAGCAAAATAGCAATAGCACAGGCAATAACCAGCCCAATC
>JAOAGX010000287.1 GCA_026415535.1 Armatimonadota bacterium
CAGGCAGAGAACCGTCCGCCTCGCCCCCGCGCGCATTAGTAGATCCTTGGCCTCCCTAATCTCATCGAAGGCTACCGAGACAACAGGATCGAAATCGTTCCACAAACTCGCTATCAAACCATCGCGGTCGCCGTGTCGAATGGCTAGCTCCGCATGCTCACTTGCTCCTTGCATACCATGCTTTCCAACCCTGTCAAGCTCCGCGTAAGCCCAGGCGGTCGATACACCAACTCTGGGTTTGATTATTACCATTATCAGTTCCGGCGCATCAGGCAGCGGCTCGATAAAATCTCCCCGACCCCGCATTCGAACCGTTCCTCCGTAAATAAATAGTGCGACATCGGAGCCGACCTCGGCCGCAATGGCAGACAGCCTTGACACATCCAAACCGGTCCCAAAAAGCCGATCAAGTGCCGCAAGCGCCGCTGCGGCGTTCGCACTGCCGCCGCCAAGCCCTGCTTGTACTGGAACGCGTTTCGTTAGCCCAAATCTCGCACCGCCCGACACGCCAGTTGCTCGAAAAAATGCCTCGCATGCCTTGTAAACCAAGTTCTCGCATCCGTTCGGCGCGTCGCCTTCTTCGACAGCAACCTCTATCACACCAGCAGGAGCCGTCTCTACAATCAACCGATCTGACAGATCGATCACTTGTACAACGCTGTCTATCTCGTGATAGCCGTCCGCGCGTTCATCCCCGACCTCCAAAGTCAAGTTCACCTTTGCGAACGAGACTGCTTCTATTCGACGGATAGAGGAACGTCCCACATCAGATTCTGCAGTATAAGCTGATCCACCCAAAGCTTTCGTTGACGCTATTCTATAGGCTCATACCGAGCCGGCACCGAGTTTTAGAACGACAAGGCACATTCTACGCTACAAGCCTGGTTTTTCTCAAGCTCGCCGATTCCTTGGTTGTCGCCACAAACGGCTTTTATGAGACCTTGCTTCTTAGCTGAGAGCATCGAATCGCCGACAATGAAGGTCTGTGTCCTACGGTAACACTCTATTTTGCAATCAAAAAGGCACTGAAACACTGCACTCAAAAGAATCCTTGCCAGCATTAGCAAGGCAAGCAAACTCCTCGATCGAAAGCGTCTCGCCCCTTCTCGCAGGGTCAATTCCCGCTTGTGACAAAGCCGCCAAAGCCTCCGACTTGCCCCACCCAAGCTCGCCGGAAGAACTCAGCGCGTTGAGCAAAGTCTTACGCCGTTTTCCAAACGCCGCCCGCACGATCCGAAAAAACAACCGCTCGTCAGCCACATCAACCGGCGGCTTTTCCCTTACCTTGAGTTTGACTAACTCGGAATCAACCTCAGGAGCCGGATAGAAGGCGTTCCGCGAAACACGCATCACACTTTCCATCTCACAGTGGTACTCCAGAAACACCGTAAGCGAGCCGTAGTCCGACGTCGCAGGCTTAGCTCGAAACCTTTCGGCAACTTCTTTTTGCACCATAAGAACCATCTTCGAAAAGCACTGCTTCGCATCTAGAAGGAGGGTTACGATCGGAGTAGTTATGTAGTAGGGCAGATTCCCAACAACGATCCATTTTCCTCCTCCTCTCTCGGCAAGGAACCGGGACAAATCGATCCTTAGGAAATCGGCTGTTACGATCTCCACGCCACCTGCATCAGCAAGCACGTCCCGCAACACGCGAACAAGGGAGGTATCTATTTCAACACACGTCACCCTCGCTCCAGAATTGCAAATTTCTCGCGTGACCACACCCAGCCCTGGCCCGACTTCAAGCACGCTAACATCTGGTCCGACGCCGGATACTTCTAGTATGCGATTCAACACGTTGCGGTCGATCAAGAAATGCTGGCCAAGTCGCTTCTTTGGTCGGATGCCGTACTTGGCGAGAAGTCTTTTTACCTGTGTAGGGGATGTAAGATTCACGGAGATCTATCCGCCAATATGCATTGACAAATGCACGTCAAACACAGATGTCGCGTGGCAAATCTGCTTTCTATTGACCTACCAGCAATCTTTTGCGTGGCCAAAGAAAAGCGAGGCCTTTGACTTCTCTTGTGCACCCTTGCAACAATACGAGCAAGCAGACCTCGCCATTTCCTTCGATTCCGAACTTCACGTATTCGGGTCAGACCATGTAGCCCAACTCAGCCGCTCGCGAATCTCAGTCACGTAGCACATGGACGGTCACGCGCTTGCGCCCAAAACGTATCGCTTCCTTATATGTTGAAAAACCAAGGTCGATTCGGTTACCCTTTATAGCACGTCCCCTATCGCCCGCGATCGCATGGCCATAACCTTCGATGTAAAGATGAGTTCCGAGTGGAATAACCCGCGGGTCAACTGCGACTACACCGTAGCCCGCCTGCAACCCACAAGCCGTGCGACCAGTGGCATACCTACCACAACTCCTAGGACCCGGATCATACGCCGTCGCGTGCATAGTAAGAACCCGCCTTGTGCGGAATTCGCCGCGACTGGTATAT
>JAOAGX010000288.1 GCA_026415535.1 Armatimonadota bacterium
CCATCTCCCGCTACGACCAGGCGAGCATCCGGTATGTCGTCTTGTACTAAGAACATCGCTTCGATTGCCACGCGCTGGCCCTTTTCCGGCGCAAGTCGCCCAAATACCCCGAATATTGTTGCCTCCGGCTCGTAGCCAAACTCGGCCTTTGCCTTTTCCGAATCAACCGGCTGATACGACCGAACATCCACTCCGTTGTAAACGACGTAGATCCTTTCAGGTGGCATGCCCTGAGCTATCAAGTGTCTGCGAACAGCATCTGAAACGGCAATAACGCGCGACGAGAATTTGAAACAGGTTGCGGTGTTTAGCCCGTGGACGTGCGCTACTGAGGGCTTTCTTGCAAGCCGAGCAGCGAATGCACCTAAGAGGCTCGCAGTAGACAGATGGGTGTGCAGTACGTCAAGGGTGTTTCGTTTTATGAGACGCGCAAGCCGCAACACGGTCAGAGGATCTAGTTTGCCAAATGTCTTCCACGTCTTAGGGGCAAACCCTTTGTCGCGAGCATAGGCTGCGAAGGGCCGATCTTTTGGACACCAGAGTTCGACATAGGCTCCCAGATTGCTTAGTTTCGTGCAGAGATTTGCTACAAATACCTCTGCGCCGCCGATTCGCGAGGGCGTGATTGCCTCCAGTAGTCTAGGAGGATTCATCTGCGTATTCGTCGGGTCCTCTCCGCTCGACGTATCTTGCGCATTAAAAGTCTGCCCACAGTGTTCCAGCGGATGTTGACGCGCGGAATTGTGAAGGGATCTGTGTCGCTTTGCACTGTTCCAAGTCTGGTCGCGACTGCGTATCCGTAACCCGCTTCCGCTACGGCAGCTAGCACTCTATCGTCGTACTCGCCGTATGGGTACGAGAATGCCAGAACTTCTTTGCCTATGATATCCTCCAACTTCTTCTTGGAGTCAACTATCTCTCGCCTAAGATCAGATTCGTTAAGCGCTACCAGGTGAGGATGCGTAAGCGTGTGGGAGCCTATCTCGAAGCCCAATTGCGCGATTTCTCGAATCTGTCCGGCACTCATCAAGGGTTCGCGGACGTCACCCGCCGTGCTGTCCCACTCGTTTACTCCCCCAATTCGGTCAACCACAACAAATACTGTCGCGGTCATGTTTCGATCAGCAAGAGCGGGGCAGGCATGGTCATACACGCCCAGATATGCGTCATCGAAGGTGACCGCGAAGCTGTTACAGTCGTGGCCATCTGGTTGTCCAAGCAGCTCAACCACCTGTGGCAAAGCGAGGGCGTTCCAACCGCGATATGTGAGATAGTCTAACTGCGCTCGAAAGAACCGAGGAAGGACATACTGCCCTGCCACCAGTGAGGAAAGCCTCGGCATTCCGATGCGATGATATAGAAGCACTACAGTGCTTGGCGACCTTTCTACTCGGTCGTGCGCTCCCCTGACTGACCACATATGGCGATTGCATCTCCCGGTCTACAAAGCAACTATATCGCGCTTACAAGCCTTTCCATCGGAGCCTAAGTGTCTGCAAAGGATTCTGTCCTCGGGGCTCCAGTTCGACTTCGTAACGACATTAGTATCGATTTCAGGATAGCATGTTTCAACACTGCACGCCACTTCCATGCCAGCGAAGATGGTTGCAAGTGCCTGCCTTGCGTTGGGTTTGTCATAGAATCGGCGCGGTCCGGATACCAGTGTGTTTAGTCGATTGTAGCACCATATCGCTCAGGTGCGTAGGCACCTGGGAAGTCTTGTGCTCAGCTTCACCGAACGCGCCCAGGCGGATTTCATCAGCCTGGGTTGCCTGGGCAAGCTGGTACCGGGTTCTGACTTCCGCAAACATATGAACAATGCTGATCAAAAACCACTGTCAGGACAGCAATTATCCTACGCGCGTTGGCGGCGAGTCAAGAGCGCCGACTATTTCAAAATACCACTAGCAATTAGGTCTGTAACGTGCCTCGATTTTCAGCAGGGATGTTGTCAATTGACAGTCCTGCGAGTCGGGTGCTACGATTAGTCGGTTTCCGTTGGCGCAAGGTGTGGAGGTTGCGTTGGTTACGACTGGATCACATCAAAGAGACCATGGGTTTGTATTAAGTACTCGCTTACCGGATCTAGGTGCATCTGAACAGGTTATTTCGGGGATTCCCGGCATCCAGGGTGAATTCCCGCATCCGGGCTCCTTGCAGTTAGAAGGCACCGCGGCCGCTGGGAAGTTCTTGGGTGAGTCGAGTTTCGATGCTGATATACTAGTCATTGGCTCTGGCCCAGCTGGATACGTTGGTGCGATAAGGGCCGCCCAGCTCGGAGCACGGGTTATCGTTGTCGAAAAGGGTGACGTGGGAGGAGTTTGTCTCAACGTAGGCTGTATACCTACAAAGGTTCTTCTGGCGTGCGTTGGCGTGTGCGACCAGGTAAGAAACGCGAAGGACTTCGGTATTGCGGTGAGCGGCTTTGAT
>JAOAGX010000289.1 GCA_026415535.1 Armatimonadota bacterium
GTGCTGACCGCAATAGCATCGATGCTAGCAGTAGCAGGATTCATCGTCGGCCTAAATTGGAACACCACCGAGTGGACCGACGAAAACAGGTTATCAACCCAAAAGGTCATGTTTGATATCCTACACTTGCCTTTACCATGCGATCTACCAGAAGCACACTCGAGACTACAAAAACTGGCGCGCTATATGGTACTGCCTACAATAATTGCAGGAGTGTGTCTAGCCGGCTTGCTTCTCTGGAACAAGCCTATCACCGGCACGGCCTTGGAGATTATAGGGCCTGCAATAATAGTGTCTGTACTCATTCTTCCTTCGTTCTTGCTTGACCGCACCGTTAAGAATTGGGAAGAACGAAAATCAGGCCAACGGATCGTGACGAGGACTAACAACCACCAAGAAACCGATGACAACAACTCTCCAAACTACTAGGTTCTTGCGATAAACACTTTTTGGCGATTCCACTAATCGCTTAAGGAGCACAAAATCATATAAAATGCTGGGTTTGTGTTGTATCTCGACACCCTAAACATCTGAAGAATTGACACGGTTCGTCAGACCTGTTACAATCAGGCTGCTGGCCCTGATAGGACGTGGGATGAGAAGCTCGAACAATCTCGTCACAGATATGAATTCTTACGGGAATAGGATTCGTTGTGGTTGTCGTACACGCGCGCCGCGGCAGGAGGAGGTCTTCTGGCGCTGAATAAGCTTCTGGAGAAATTCGTCTTCACCGAGCCGCGGAATACTTGCCCCGCGGCTCGTTCACTTTGAACCGCAGAAAGAGAAGGCTAAGGTGAACTACACAAGCGAGCAGGCTAACGTACTTGTTCAGGCGCTGCCTTATATCCAAAGATACTTCGGTAAGATCCTGGTCATCAAATATGGCGGGAACGCAATGGTTGATGAAGACCTCAAGCGCTCAGTATGTCGGGATATTGTGTTGATGCATTTCGTCGGCATGAAGCCGATCCTGATACACGGCGGTGGACCTGAGATCAGCGCGGTAATGGCAAAAGTGGGCAAGAAACCCACCTTCGTAAACGGCCTGCGCGTGACAGACGCTGAGACGATGGAAATAGTCGAGATGGTCTTAGCCGGCAAGACTAACAAGGGCATAGTCTCGATTATCAACAACCTTGGCGGACGAGCAGTAGGTTTGTCCGGCAAGGATGCAAACCTGATTGTAGCCGAGAAAGCAGAAAGTGAAATCGATCTCGGATACGTCGGGGAAGTCGCAAAGATCAACCCGGCAATACTTGTCGATCTGTTGGAACACGGTTACATACCGGTAGTGTCCTCTGTAGCAATCGGTCCCAATGGGGAGAGTTTCAACGTGAATGCGGACCATATCGCCGGTGAAATTGCAGCGGAGGTCAAAGCCACTAAGCTCATTATGATGACTGATGTGCCGGGTATTTATCGTGATTTTCATGACAAGTCGACGTTTGTATCGGAGCTGTCCGTATACGATGCCCGAGCTATGATCGAATCAAAACAAATCGACAAGGGGATGATTCCTAAGGTGGAAGCATGCATAACTGCTCTATCGGGCGGTGTCGAGCGCACGCACATAATCGACGGCACCACACCGCACTCGCTCCTGATGGAGATCTTCACTGACACAGGAATCGGAACCATGATTGTTCCGTGACGGGGAAGTGGATTGCTGGTTTAATAAGCGTGACAGCCATTCCGATCATCCCCGCATCAAGTCGCTGACCTCGAATATGCTCTGTCCACAGGCGTGGTATTGAGACAAGATTTCGAGAAAGTACTTTTCGGACTATAGTCAAAGATGGTTTCAGCAGAGCTGACAACAAAAAGCGAGATCATAGCCCTCGACACACAATACGTAATGCACACATATGCGCGGCTACCGGTAGTACTTGTCCGAGGAAACGGATGCTTTGTATACGACGAGAACGGCAAGGAATATCTGGACCTTGTTGCAGGAATAGCGGTGAATGGCCTTGGACATTGCCCACCAAAGGTCGTTGAGGCCATTCGGGAACAAGCCGGGCTCTTAATGCATACGAGCAATCTTTATTACACCGTGCCGCAGCCAAAGTTGGCGAAGCTACTGGTCGAAATCAGCGGCATGACTAAAGCCTTCTTCTGCAACTCCGGCGCCGAAGCAAACGAGGCAGCTATAAAGCTCGCAAGAAAAGCAGCCAAAGCGAGCGGGAATGAGTCTAAGTTCGAAATCGTAACCGCTGAGCAGTCATTTCACGGTCGCACTCTAGGAGCAATTAGCGCAACGGCGCAACCTAAGTATCAAAAGCCTTTCGAACCGATCGTCCCAGGATTCAGACACGTGCCGTATAATGACGTGGACGCGCTTGAAAATGCGGTTGGCGAGAACACGTGCGCTGTACTGCTC
>JAOAGX010000290.1 GCA_026415535.1 Armatimonadota bacterium
AGATGTGTATAAGAGACAGAGGTGCTTATCTGGAACGGACATATCGGTACCGAGCTTCGTAATGTCGGACCACTTGCGTTTGCGCTCATCTATGAGGAGGTTAACAGCTTCGGGAACGGCATGGCGAAAGGCCTTGATCGGCTCAAGCTCACGCTCGGTCGTGGCGTACCAAGTGTCGTCCTCGGTGGAGCCTAACTCGGTGGCTTGCTCCATTACGTTCATTACGGCTTCTTCAGCCTGATTGTCGTTCGCGGCGTGGAACTCGACATAGATGGCTGTGTTCCAATCCGGTTTGATCGGCGGTATTTGCTCGAATGCGGAGTGTTCGCTTTTCATCCGGCGTAGCAGATCGAGCGCCTCACTGCTGAAAAATTCTATGCCTGCAGGATGTGTAGAGTTTGAATAGCTGACAGTTTGACTGTCTGGAGATTGTGAACTCCTCAATACTTCAACCAATCTGACGGCGGCTTCCTCTGAAGGTAGAAACACCGTCAGTCCGTGTACTGCTCCGGGTTGCGGAATCAGCCGAAGCTCCGCCTCGGTGATTATGCCGAGCGTACCTTCCATCCCGATAAAGAGGTCGACCAGATCCATGTCGTCGGCGACGAAGTATCCCGCCGCCGATTTTACTTTTGGCTGGTTGTACGAAGGCAGTCGCCCCTCTATCACGCGACCCGACTCGGTTGTCAGCGTAAATGATCTTCCTCGCGCGTAGTTTGCCCCTCGCTTCAACGAGAGCACGTCGCCTTCGGCGAGAACAACGCGCAGCGAACGTACCCATTTCCGCATAGGGCCATAGCGAAACGTCAAAGCTCCGGAGGCGTTTGTTGCAATCATTCCGCCTATCGATGCCGTAGGCTCCGTCGGGTCCGGCGGAAAGTAGAGACCCTCGGGTGCGACGCGCTCTCTGATCTCACTTAGGGTCACGCCGGGTTGGGCTATAACTCGGCCCTCGCCGGATTCCGAGTCCACCTGTATTTCTCCGATGGCCTTCATCCTGCTGAGATTGAGTATGTGTCCGCCACCTGGAACCGCTCCGGCGACTATCCCGGTTCGCGCACCTTGGGTGGTAACTGTCTGTCCGAGCCTGGCGCATTCAAGCAGTGCTTCGATTACCTCAACTTCGCTGGTTGGAAATGAAATCGAATCGGCACTACCTATGACTCGCGATTCATCCCGCAGGTATTCTTCGTAATCCGTGCCGAACGGTAGAACGATACTACCAGTCATGCCTAATCCCTAATTCTTAGCTACCGACACCCTACTTGAACTTTACGTAAGCCACTTCGACCTTCGCGCCGGCCGTATCAATCGGATCGAGCCTTATTTGTCCCACCCGGTCTCTCCAACGTTTGTTTTGGGACATATCTAGAGTGTATGTACGCCATTCGTTGTCCGCGATAACTTCGAACTTGACGCTTTTCTTCTCGGTAATCTTGCCTTGGTGGCCAGTGAAGAAGAGTTGGGCCTGACCGATTACCCAGTTGTCTCCACCTGTCGGTGGAGGCGGACCTTTGTCTATTCGCATCTTGATCTCGATGGTCTTGAATTTGGAGGCGTCGACGTCGATCCAAGGCGAGTAGAACGCAGGATCGTTGTTGTGCGCCACGGCGCTCATTACACCGCCCTCGTAAGATAAGCCGGTCATGTTGCCTGCCTGCCAGTCTCGGCACCTTGGGTCTGAAAAGTCCCACGAGGTTCGCGCTTCGGGCTTAGGTATATCGTACGGTCCCAATCCTAGATCAGGCGGAACTACTATTTCAGGCTTGTTGCTTTGGGGTGCGAAAACCTGCCGGATGGCCTCTAAGTAATCAAATCCGAACTCGGCATGAGGCTCTATGTAATCGCCTTCGCCAAACTCGTTCCACGCTTCGAGAAACACGAGTTTCTTTTCGCCGTCCTGCTTGTGTTTAGGATCGTCCACAAACGCCTTAGCGTTCTCAAGCATCTGCCGCCAAAGATCGGGCGACTTGCCGGTTCGGAAAAATGAATCACGGCCATGCCAGGGCCGGGCGTCCCAACCCGGTTCACAGACAGGTATATAAGGTATTATTGCCGCGTCAGCAATCTGGTTCCAGAAGTCCTTGTAGCCCTCAACCATCCACTCGTAGGGCGCTATTTTTTGTCCCCTGTTGCCGGCAGAAGGATAATTGTATCCCGAAAGCGCATCATAGCCCTCGCGAAGGAGAGTTTCGATGCGCTCCTTGCCCGGATAGGTGCAACCTATCAGATATAATCCGCCAACTCCCGACTCTTCGCATATCCTGCGCATTTTGTCGAACGTCGATCTGACCGCATCAGAGCCCTTGTCCCTGTCTCTTATACACATCT
>JAOAGX010000291.1 GCA_026415535.1 Armatimonadota bacterium
AGGCGATACTGGTCGGTGGAAAGGTATTGCTTGATCCGATCGGGGTGGCGCATTACTGACGTAGGTCGGATTGCCTCGTGAGCGTCCTGGGCACCTTTTCGCGAAATCTGCCTTGGCGCTTTAGGAAGGTATTCCTTACCGAATGTTTTTTCTATGTACTCTCGCGCTTCTTGCTGCGCCTCGTTCGCTACGCGCGTGGAGTCGGTGCGCATATAGGTAATCAGGCCGATTGATCCTTCCGATCCAAGTTCGACACCTTCATAGAGCTGCTGAGCGACCAACATCGTCCGACGCGCGCCGAATCCGAGTTTACGCGAGGCCTCCTGCTGCATCGTGCTTGTGATGAACGGCGGCGCGGGATTTCGGCGCTTCTCGGTTTTCTTGACGCTCTTGACCACGTAATCCGCGCCTTCCAACTCTCGCACCAGGTTATCCGCTTCTTGCTGGTTCGAAATCTCGATCTTTTGCCCGTTGCGCTGAACGAGTTTTGCGTCGAACGGGTGATGCTTAGTGCGAGGAGTGAGGGTCGCAGTAATCGACCAGTATTCGACCGGCACGAACGCTTCGATCTCTCGCTCGCGATCACAGATCAGGCGCACCGCTACCGACTGCACCCTGCCCGCGCTCAGGTTTTTTTTGACCTTGCGCCACAAGAGGGGACTAAGCTTGTAGCCAACAAGCCGATCAAGCACGCGCCGAGCCTGCTGGGCGTTTACGAGGTGCAAGTTGATGTCGTCCGCGCGCTGCAACCCTTCCAGGACCGCGGATTTCGTGATCTCGTTGAATCTTATGCGGCGAGCGTTGGGGATTTTGAGCGTCTCCACTAGATGCCATGCAATCGCCTCCCCCTCGCGGTCGGGGTCGGATGCGAGGTAAACCGTGTCGGCTTTTTGCGCGGCTTCTTTGAGGCGCTTGATTACGTCTCTGCGCTCGGGAATCGATACATAGTGAGGCTTGAAATCGTTGTTAATATCGACCCCGAGCCGATTCTTGGGCAAATCGCGTACGTGGCCCATACTCGCCTCGATTGCAAACTCTGGGCCGAGGAAGTTCTTTAGAGTCTTAGTCTTCGCAGGCGATTCGACTATAATAAGCGACTTGGACATATGAATGCTTTACCTTACTTTAGCATACACCGAAAATATCGATTCGTGTGTGTCTTGGCTTGTATGGCGTAGTGCTACTTTATCAGTGTATGTTATCCGTCTACTCTATTTTGACTTGTGTGCCATTCTAAGTTGTTATGTCGAGTTCGTTGCGACAGAGTGTAATCGACCTTGTTATCGCTGATCTATGTGCTTAGCTTGAGGAGCTTTAGGTTGTCGAAAACTCTCGGTTCGACCTTTATCGCAACAGCCTCTATGTTATCCTCGTATGATAGTTAATACCCGGTTGGTGGTTGCTGTGACATTGACCTGAGGTTTGGCTCCCGGCAAAACAACTTATGGAGCTATCAGGGGAGAGGCTTTGTCATCCTTGTGGCATTGACCACTTTGCTCAGATTGCCTCTCCTGGTCTTCTGTTGCTTCTAACTCCCGAGATGTTCGGCCGTCCTCTGAGCGAAGCGAAGTATCTCAACGCGACATCTTGATTCACCAAGAAGCCTAGATTCTTCGCTTTGCTCAGAATGACAGCTTTTCATCATCCTAAGCAAAAGTGTCATCCTGAGCGTAGCGAAGGATCTCATCCTTCCGTAGAAATTCCTCTCTGCGCCCGGAATGACGCCGCACCCAGTCAAAAAGTTCGCTCTAGAACGACTACCTACGCGATAATTATGCCTAGTAACGCCAGCTCCATGTCGTTACCAGTCTCGGCTGGCGGTAACTCTGTCGTTTCCTAATCACCGTATATATATTTTGCCGCCTGAGGATAGTTCCCCGCAGGGCTTGTTCTCAAACTGCTGGCGACACGGAGAGTGATATTAGCATACGCAACCGGCACTGTCAATCGGCGAGGTTGGGGTGGTGTATCCAAAAATAGGTTAGGCTATACTCGTAGCAAGCCTGAAAGCGCTGGTGGAAACAGGCGGCTTTTCAACGACCTTTTGGAGTGCGGGCTGAACTACAAGGACTTGTGGTTGGTTGTCAGCGATGAGTCATCGGCCGTGGTTGTGTCAGCTGAGGATGTCTTGGGCGACACGTCACGTCAACTGTGCTGGGCTCACCGTATGGCGAGCTTGGCAGATTCTGTTTGTGAGCAGGACCTCGAGGGATGTGTCAGAATGCTCAGTCAAATGTATCGCGCCGAGAATAGGACCCAGGCACACTGATTGCCTACCAACGACGGTTTGCAGTTGAGGCCAGCTCTACCCATGCTTTGCAGCCGAGCTGGAGAAGNAC
>JAOAGX010000292.1 GCA_026415535.1 Armatimonadota bacterium
TATAAGAGACAGATAGCTACGTGGTGATGTGTGGCGACTCGTGGTATGAGAACTACACGGATGAGCTACGCCGCGCAGGCGAACTGCTTGGCCGTCCGGACTTTGTATGGATTGCTACGCAAGGCAAGCGCGGCGCGCAACCGTCCGAGACGAGCAAGGTTTACCCCGAGGCTGGCTACTTCATAATGCGCTCCGACTTTGGCGGACAGGGCCGCAACTATGCCGACGCTCGTCAGCTTTTCATACACAACGGTGGCTGGTTTGGAAGTCACGGTCACTGGGACCTGACCTCAGTTAACCTCTATGGTTACGGCAGAACTCTCATAATCGACCCGGGCCAATATGAGTACAAACCCGCGCCCGGAATCGATCCTTACTGGAGCAGCAGAATCCATTCGATGCTGGTGTGCGAAGGACAAAATGTAAAGCGCGAACCTGGGCCGAGCAATTGGGCAACAAACAGCGTAATAGACTGGTTCGATGGTCGTCACTTTGGTTATAGCCATATGGATGGTGTCGACCACGTCAGAAGGAGAGTCGCTTACGTCAAACCCGATTATTTCCTGTTCGATGATTCCGCGAGGGGAACTCGCGATTTTAACTGGGCGCAGGTTTGGAATCTAACCGATCCTAATGCCCGCTTTGACCAGCAGACCGGCACTATTGAAACGACGTTTGACCGGGGCGGCAATGTGATTATTCTGAACCTCGAACCCGGAAGTCTGTCTGTCGAACGCGCGACAGGTATCACGGCTGCCGAGGAACATCCCAAAACTGCCATACTCAGACTCGTGCGAAAAGTGGCCAACCCTAGGTTTCAAAGCCTTGTTTATCCATACGATGCGACGCGGCGTCCGAACGTGACTTGGGAGCGGATTTTGCCGGACAAGCCCGGATTGGGAGATCTGTTCTACAGCGTTCGCGTTAAGGCAAATGGAGGAGTGGACTGGGCAGTTTTCGGCGAGTTAGGAACTTGTGTGTTTTACAGAAACGGCAAACACGCTGTGAACGCCGATTTTGCTTTAGTTAGGCTGGATAAAACAGGCAACGTTCGGGCATTTGCGTGGACAAGGGGTAGGGAACTCAAGTTCAATGGTACTGTTATAGCGAAAAGCGAGGGGACATTGCATAGCCTAGCGGTCCAATACGAAGGAGATAGGCTTTTACTGGAAGCGCGGGAGCCTGACAGCACCTTGGCAGTCGCGGCTAGAAACTGTAAACGTTTTGTGCTTAATGGGAAGCCGGTGAGCAAGCCCATTATTCGGAAAGGCTTGTTTTTCCCCTTTGCCGACCGTCCAATGACTTTGACATCCGACGATCTAGCAGGTTTTGAAAGAATAACTAAGACAAACGAGTGGACGTTCATTCCGGATCCTGCGGCGTGGTCAGGCGGCTACACTCACCACGAAACCGACCCTGGTCGGCGCGAATCGGGCGAGTATGTGTTCCGTTTTCCCGAAACTCGTACGTATAAAGTAGAGGTATTCTTGCCTAAGATCACGATCACGCCAAGTGACAGTGTCGAATACAGAGTGTCGGCGCGTTTTGGCAAACCAGTTGAGCCCGGCGGAGCTGTAATCAGCGCTCGGGAAGAGGACGGGGCTTACATATTCGTCCTCAACCAACAGATAATGAGCGGATGGGTAAAGCTGGGCGAGTTTCTTTTTGACCGAGGTCTGCTTAGAATCCGGGCGACTAACATTACGTCGACAGACGGCTTGTATTTCATATCCGATGCGGTGCGCCTAGTTTGGTGATTTGGGGTTGTTGCGATATATAACGCGCCTATCGGCAACAACCTATGATTGTTTTCTTGACATTGTTTTGTTCCTCGGCATATAATTAACGCGGTCTAGAGACCTCTCACTGGCGAGAGTCGGAAGGAAGCATATCAGCGATGTGAGCGCGCCTCTGAGAGGCGCGCTTATACATTGCCTCCAGCCATACCGATGCGCATTGATATTGCCCAACTTGTCCCGCTCGCGATTGAACTCGCCAAGATACTGGCCGTTGCTATTGTCATACTCTTCTTCATGCTCTTTGTGGTTCTCTACCTAGTGCTTAAGCTGAGGTGGGTAATCGCGCGCATACAGTCGCGACTTGGGCCGAACCGCACTGGTCCTTGGGGTGTTCTGCAGACCGTAGCTGACGCCCTGAAACTTTTTCAGAAGGAAGATATTATTCCGTGTGGGGCGGATAGGTGGCTATTTACTATCGCGCCTGCAATCGCATTCATTCCGGCTTATCTGGTATACATAGTAATTCCGTTCGGAGAGGGGCTTACGGCAAGGAGCCTTAATGTTGGCATTGTTTATATAAGTGC